>CBHWAL010000051.1:0-13946 GCA_966111495.1 uncultured Achromobacter sp.
GACCGTGATGCCGAATTGCTGGGCCACCGCTTGCCCCAGCGCCTGGACGCCATAGCGTTCGGTGGCGTGGTGGCCGGCCGCGATGAAGCCCACGCCGGTTTCGCGCGCCAGGTGCACCGTGGATTCGGAGACTTCGCCGGTGAGGTACACGGTGGCGCCCGCGTCAACGGCGTCGCCCATCATGCCTTGCGCGCCGCCCGTGCACCAGGCGATTGTCGCCAGCGGCTGGTCCGGGTCGCCCACGACGAGCGGCTGACGGCCCAGGCGCTGCGCCACGCGGTCGCCCAGTTGGCCCAGCGTCTGAACACCGCTGGCCTCGCCTAGCCAGATCAGCCCGTCCTGACCGCAGGTCAGCGGCGCGCCGTCGTCGCGCCGCGCCGGCGTCAGGCCCAGCACGCGCGCCAGTTGCGCGTTGTTGCCCAACGTCGGGTGTGCATCCAGCGGCAGATGGTAGGCAAAGAGGTTCAGGTCGTTCTTCAGCGTCAGGGCCATGCGCGTGCGGCGGGTGCCGATGACGCGGCGGTCTTCGTTGCGCCACATCCAGCCGTGATGCACCAGCACGGCATCCGCGCCGCGGTCCACCGCAGCGCGCAGCAATGCTTCGCTGGCCGTGACACCGGTGATAATGTGTCCGACCTCGGATCGGCCTTCCACCTGCATCCCGTTGGGACAGTAGTCCTTGAAACGGGCCGCCTGCAGGGTGTCGTCCAGCCAGTTGGCCAGGACGCGGGAGTCCACTTTATTCATTGCTAGTCCTATCAGAAACATGCGCCGATATTGGCTGATCTTTGCTCAGGCCGTCACGGTCTGCCTGGCTATTCTATTCGTGGTGACGACGTTGCGGCCCGACCTGCTGCGCGTGAACGGACCCGGCACGGTCCCCGCTGGCGCGCGCCCGGCCGGACGTGCGGCCGCGGACGATGTAGGCGCGGTGTCGTACGCGGATGGCGTGGCCAAGGCGGCGCCCTCGGTGGTGAACGTATTTACGACCAAGCATGTGAATGTGCCGTTGATCCCGCTGCCCGACGATCCGGTGCTGCGCCAGCTTTTCGGGCAGGTGCCGGGCGTGAGCCGGCGCGAGGCGTCGACCAGCCTGGGCTCGGGTGTGATCGTGAATGCGGACGGCTATGTGCTGACCAACTATCACGTGGTGCAGGCCGCGGACGCCATCGAGGTGGCGCTGCGCGACGGGCGGCGCGATACCGCCAAGGTGGTGGGGGCGGATCCGGATACCGATCTGGCGGTGCTGAAGTTGTCCAAGCTGCGCGACTTGCCCGCCGCAACGCTGGCGTCCGACAAGGGTCTGCGCGTGGGCGACGTGGTGCTGGCGATCGGCAATCCGTTCGGGGTGGGGCAGACCACCACGCAGGGCATTGTGTCGGCGCTGGGCCGCAATGGCCTGGGCTTGAACACCTACGAGAACTTCATTCAGACCGACGCGGCGATCAATCCAGGCAATTCGGGCGGCGCGCTGGTCGATGCCTACGGCAACCTGGTGGGGATCAACACCGCCATCTATTCGGAATCCGGCGGGTCGATGGGCATCGGCTTTGCGACGCCGATTGAAATTGCCCGCAAGGTCATGGACGACATCGTCAAGACCGGGGCGGTCAAGCGCGGCTGGCTGGGCGTGGAGCCGCAGGACATGACGCCGGAACTGGCGCGGGCCTTCGAGCTGCCGCGCGACGCGGCGGGCGTGATCATTGCCGGGGTGATGCGCGACGGTCCGGCCGCGCGCGGTGGCCTGCGGGTGGGCGATATCGTCCAGTCGGTCAATGGCAAACGGGTGGCGGACACGACCAGCCTGCTGTCGGAGATTGCGCAGGTGCCGCCGGGCCAGCGGGCCACGCTGGGCATCTTGCGCAGCGGCAAGCCGGCGGAACTGGCGGTTGTGATGGGCACGCGGCCGGGCAAGCCGCGTTAAGCGCATTTGCGCGCCGCCGCGCGGGCGGCGGCGGAGTCGGGTTTGCCGGAGAGCTCGCGCACCAGCGCCAGGATCAGGCGCTTGGTGCTGTCGGGTTGCGGCGCCAGCCGCGCGCAGATTTCGGCGCAATAGCCATCCATGCCTTCGGCCACGGCGTCCTGCAGCCCGGGTGAGAGTTCCGACCCAGCGCCAGCCCCAGAGCCAGCTCCAGCATTCGGTGAGGAGGCGGGGACCACGCCGTCCGTCAGCCACGGCACGCTGGTGCCGAGGGCCCGCGCCAGCCGTACGAGCGTGTTGCGGGCCGGCGATTAGCGGTCTTCGCGGGTGAGGATGCGGTGGATGCAGGACTGCGGCACGCCCGACAGGCGCGCAAGCTGGTTCTGGCTATGGATGCCGCGCCACCGCATGAGGGTGCGCAGTCTTTGGGAGAGCGACATGACTGCAATGTAGGACTGCAGTCATGGGCCGACAAGGTAAAACGGTCCGCTTTTATGCGGACCGTCTGGGTTGCTATCTGCCTTGCCGTGGCTTTGCCGAGGCGTTGCCGGCCATCCGGCGTCAGTGGCGTTCGGTCAGGGAGTCGGCGGCGTCGTCTGCCGGCGCACCCTCTTTCGGTGTGACCATCCGGGCGCAGATCAGCCCGACCTCATAGAGCAGGCACAGCGGCACCGCAAGCATGAACTGGCTGACGACGTCGGGCGGGGTGACCACGGCCGCGATGATGAACGCGCCCACCACCACGTAGCCGCGCGCGGCCTTTAGCTTGGACAGCTCGACCACGCCCATCTTCACCAGCAGCACCACGGCCACGGGCACCTCGAAGGTGATGCCGAACGCCATGAACATCGTCATGACGAAGCTCAGATAGGCCTCGATGTCCGGCGCCGGGGTGATGGACTGCGGCGCGAACGTGGCGATGAAGTGGAACACCGTGCGGAACACCACGAAATAGCAGAACGCCATGCCCGCGATGAACAGGAACGTGCTGGAAACGATAAGCGGCAGCGCCAGGCGCTTTTCGTGCCGGTACAGCCCCGGGGCCACGAAGGCCCAGGCCTGGTACAGCACCACGGGCAGCGCCACGATGAACGCGGCCATCATCGTGACCTTGACCGGCACCATGAAGGGCGTGATGACGCCGGTGGCGATCATGCGGGTGCCTTCGGGCAGCGAGGCCAGCATCGGGGCGGCCAGCACGTCATAGATGGCCGACGCGCCGGGATAGATGAAGAGCACGATGAACACGGCCACCACGGCGCCGACGGCACGCAGCAGGCGGGTGCGCAGCTCGACCAGGTGGGAGATGAAGGTCTCTTGCTGGCCTTCTTCTTGGGTTGCGTCCTGGGTCACGACGGAGTTCCAGAGGGCGAGACGGGCTTGGCGGAGGGCGCGGCGACGTCAGCCGCGGGCGCGCTGGGCGCCGGGGCAGGTTGCGGGGTGGGTTCTTGAGAGGCGGCGGCCGGACGCGGCGCGGGCTCGGCGGCGGGCAGGTCCAGATCCAGATTGTGGTTTTGGTTGGGCGGCGCGATCGTGCGCGCGGGCTCGGCGGGTGCGCCAGCGACGGATGCGTCGGCGGCGGGCGAACCTGCGGCAGGCGCCTGTGCAGCGTCAGCCACTGGGGCAGTCACCGGCGCCGCCGCAACAGCCGGCGTGCCCTTGCCGCTGGCTTCGCGGGCCACTTCGTCGAGTTCCGCGCGGAACTGCTGCACGGGTTCCTGCAGCGAGGCACCGGTCTCGTTCAGCGATTGCTGCACGCCCTGGGCCGCATCTTCCATTTCGGTCTTGAACTTGCGGAGTTCGTCGAGTTCGATTTCGCGCTGGATATCGGACTTGACGTCATTGACGTAACGCTGCGCGCGCCCGAGCAGGTGGCCGACGGTGCGGGCAACCTTGGGCAGGCGTTCGGGGCCGATGACGATCAGGGCGACGACGCCGATCACCATCAGTTCAGTGAGGCTGACATCAAACATTCGACGGCCGCTTGGGAATTGAAGCAATAAGGGCCGGCCCGTTCAGGGCTGGCCCGGAGGGAGACTGGCTGGCGCTCAGGAGTTGGTCTTTTCCTTGGCCTGCACGTCGATGGTGTCGCCGGCGACGCGCTGCTGCGTGACCGGTTCAGCGGGCTTGTCGCTGTTGGCTTCTTTCATGCCGTCCTTGAAGCCCTTGACCGCGCCGCCCAGATCGCCGCCGATGTTGCGCAGCTTCTTGGTGCCAAAAATGAGCGCAACGATGACCAGGACGACCAACCAATGCCAAATGCTGAAACTACCCATGATGATTCTCCGAATTACGCAGTGGGGGCCACGCGCCCTTTCCAGGGACGCGAGCCGCCGATGATGTGGAAATGCAGGTGCGGGACTTCCTGGCCGCCTTCGACGCCAGAATTGATCATGATGCGAAATCCGCCATCGGGGCCCGGACGGCAACCGTTCTCGGCGGCAAGCCGCGGCGCCAACGACATCATTCTACCCAACCATTCTGCGTCCTCGCCCGTAATATCCTGCATGGATGTGACATGACGTCGGGGGATCAGCAGTAAATGCACCGGCGCGGCGGGATTGATATCGTGGAATGCAACAAAGTCCTGGTCCTCGAAGACCTTCTTGGACGGGATTTCGCCAGCGGCGATCTTGCAGAAAAGGCAGTTGTCGCTCATGGGTGTGGTTTCCGTGGTCAGTCTTTCGGGCGGCTTGCCTTTTCCACCAGGCCCGAGAGGCCTTCGCGGCGTGCCAGCTCGGCCAGCACGTCTTCGGGCCGCAGGTTGAAATGCGTCAGCGCCACCAGGCAGTGGAACCACAGATCGGCGGTCTCGCTGACGATGCGGTCGGGGACGCCATCTTTGGCGGCCATGACCAGTTCCGTGGCTTCTTCCCCGATCTTCTTCAGGAAGGCGTCCGGCCCCTTGGCCAGCAGTTTGGCCGTGTAGGAGGCCTGCGGATCGCCGCCGTTTTGCGGACGGCGGGTTTCCAGGGTGTCTGCAATGCGGGCCAGAATGTCGGCCGCGGTCAGGGTCTGATCGGTCATTTGTAGATGAGTTCCGGGTCTTTGAGCACCGGATCCACCGTGACCCAGGACGCGTGGTCGGTCTGGCCTTCCAGGCGGCGGAAGAAGCAGCTGGCGCGGCCCGTGTGGCAGGCGATGCCGCCTTCCTGGTGGACTTTCAAAAGCACCACGTCGCCGTCGCAATCCAGGCGCAGCTCGTGCACTTCCTGGACGTGGCCGGATTCTTCGCCCTTGCGCCACAGACGCTGGCGCGAGCGCGACCAGTAGACAGCGCGGCCGGTGGCGGCCGTTTCGGCCAGCGATTCGCGGTTCATCCAGGCCACCATCATGATCTGGCCGTTGTCGGCGTCTTGGGCGATGGCGGGAATCAGTCCGTTTTCGTCGAAGACGACGTCGGCCATCCAGGTGGGTTCGTTGCTCATGTTCAGTCCAATCGTACGGCGATGCCCTGTTCGGCCATGAAGTGCTTGCACTCGCCGACGGTATGCTGGCCAAAATGGAAGATGCTGGCGGCCAGCACGGCGCTGGCGCGGCCGGTGGTGACGCCGTCGGCCAGATGCTGCAGGTTGCCCACGCCGCCCGAGGCGATGACAGGCACCGGTACGGCGTCCGAGACGGTGCGGGTCAGTTCCAGGTCAAAGCCGGACTTGGTGCCGTCGCGGTCCATGCTGGTCAGCAGGATTTCGCCCGCGCCATAGGCGGCCATGCGGCGCGCCCATGCCACGGCGTCCAGGCCGGTGGCCTTGCGGCCGCCGTGCGTGAAGACTTCCCAGCGGGCCGGTTCGCCGGGCGCGGACACGCGGCGGGCGTCGATGGCCACGACCACGCATTGCGAGCCGTGGTAGTCGGACGCGGCGCGAACCAGGTCGGGATTGGCCACGGCGGCGCTGTTGATGCTGATCTTGTCGGCGCCGGCATTGAGCAGGCGCTGGATGTCGGACACCTGGCGCACGCCGCCGCCCACGGTCAGCGGAATGAAGACCTGCGACGCCACCTGCTCGATGATGGGCAGGATCAGGTCGCGGCCATCGCTGGTGGCGGTGATGTCCAGGAAGGTGAGTTCGTCGGCGCCCTGCTCGTTGTAGCGGCGGGCGATCTCGACGGGGTCGCCCGCGTCAAGCAGGTTGACGAAGTTCACGCCCTTGACGACGCGGCCGGCCGTGACGTCGAGGCAGGGAATGATGCGGCGGGTCAGCGCGTTCTGCGCGGACGCGCCGGCCCCGGGGGTGCTGCTGGATGTGGTCATTTTGCCAATTCGTCGGCGCGCGCCTGCGCGGCCTGGAAGTCGAGCGTGCCTTCGTAAATGCTGCGGCCCAGGATGGCGCCTTCGACACCCTCTTCCTCGACGGCGCACAGCGCCTCGATGTCCTGGATGCCGGCGATGCCGCCCGACGCATACACGGGAATGCGCACGTGCTGGGCCAGGCGGACCGTGGCTTCGACGTTGACGCCCGACAGCATGCCGTCGCGGCCGATGTCGGTGTAGATGATGGCTTCGCAGCCGTAGTCTTCGAACTTCTTGGCCAGATCCAGCACGTCGTGGCGGGTCAGTTTGCTCCAGCCGTCGGTGGCGATCTTGCCGTCGCGGGCGTCCAGGCCGACGATGATCTGGCCGGGGAAGGCGCCGCAGGCATCCTGCAGGAAGCCCGGGTTCTTGACCGCGGCGGTGCCGATGATGACGTACGAGATGCCGGCGTCAAGGTAGCGTTCGATGGTGTCCAGGTCGCGGATGCCCCCGCCGATCTGGACGGGGATGTCGTCGCCGACGGCGTCCAGGATCGCCTTGATGGGCGCCTCGTTCTTGGGCTTGCCGGCGACGGCGCCGTTCAGGTCGACCAGATGCAGGCGGCGGGCGCCCTGGTCCAGCCAGCGGGTGGCCATGGCGGCGGGGTCTTCGGAGAACACCGTTGCATCGTCCAGGTCACCCTGGCGCAGGCGAACACAGCGCCCGTCTTTGAGGTCGATGGCGGGGATCAGCAGCATGGTTGGCAGCGAGTAAGAAAGTGGGGTTGAATGGGCTGGCGCACGCGGCTCAAGGCCTAGGGCTGCCAGTCTACAAAATTGCGATACAGGCGCAAACCGTGCTCGGCGCTTTTTTCGGGGTGGAACTGCACCGCGAAAATGTTAGCTGCCGCCACCGCGCAGGTAAAGGCGACGCCATAATCGGTTTCACCAACCGTCAGGCCCGGATCGGTTGGGTCGGCGTAGTAACTATGGACGAAATAGAAGTGCGAGTCGTCCGGAATGCCGTCCCAGATCGGGTGAGAGCGGGTGTGGCGGACTTTGTTCCAGCCCATGTGCGGCACTTTCAGGCGCTCGGGACGGGTGTCGACCAGGCCTGCACCGCCCGCGTCCGTGAGGCAGGCCTCGTCGTCAGCGGGGATCAGGTCGGCAAAGCCGGGGCCGGAAAACCGGCGCACGACGCCGGGGAACAGGCCCAGGCAGGCGGTGCCGCCTTCTTCGCTGGAGTCGAACAGCATCTGTTCGCCGACGCAGACGCCCAGCAGGGGCTTCTCGCGGGCGGCACGCACGACGGCGTCGCGCAGGCCGGATTCGTTCAGGGTGCGCATGCAGTCCGCCATGGCGCCCTGCCCCGGGAACACGACGCGGTCGGCCTCGGCGATTTCCTGGGGCTGATTGCAGATGCGGATGTCGGCGTCAGGCGCGGCGTATTTCAGGGCGCGTGCGACGGAATGGAAGTTGCCCATTCCGTAGTCGACGATGGCGATAGTGGTCACTTCTGTCTGCCTGGTGCGGTGCGAAAGTGGATTGCGTACGTCACAGCGTTACAGCACGCCCTTGGTGGACGGCACGACGTCGCCCATGCGGGGGTCGACTTCGAGGGCCATGCGCAGCGCGCGGCCACAGGCCTTGAACACGGTTTCCGCCTGGTGGTGCGAGTTGAAGCCGCGCAGGTTGTCGATGTGCATCGTGATCAGTGCGTGATTGACCAGGCCCTGGAAGAATTCGCGCGTGAGGTCCACGTCGAAGCTGCCGATGTGCGAGCGCGTGAAGGGGATGTGGTATTCCAGGCCGGGACGGCCGGAAAAGTCGACCACGACGCGCGACAGCGCTTCGTCCAGCGGCACGTAGGCGTGCCCGTAGCGGCGCAGACCCGCCTTGGTGCCCGCCGCCTTGGCGATGGCCATGCCCAGCGTGATGCCCACGTCTTCCACCGTGTGATGCGCGTCGATGTGCAGGTCGCCCTCGGCCTTGATGTCCAGGTCGATCAGGCCGTGGCGCGCGATCTGGTCCAGCATATGGTCCAGGAAGGGCACGCCCGTGTCGATCGTCTGCTTGCCGGTGCCGTCGAGGTTGATGGCCACGCGGATGCGGGTTTCGTTGGTGTTGCGGGTGATTTCTGCGGTACGCATGTTAAGCACTCAAGATCTCTTGCAGGGCGGATAGCAAGGCGGCGTTCTCGGCCGGGGTGCCCACCGAAATGCGCAGGCAATCGGCCAGCAGCGGGTGGGCATTGGAGAAGTTGCGAATCAATATTTTGCGCGCTTTCAGGGCAAGATGCACGGCGTTGCCGTCGAGCTTGCCGGAAAAGCGGGCGAGGACGAAATTTGCGGCGGAAGGGAATACCCTGACGCCGGGCAATTGCGCCAGCGCCGCGGACAGCGGTTCGCGGTCCGCGCGCAGCCGTGCGGCCTGTTCGTCCAGCACGGCCTTGTGGCGCAGCACGGCCAGCAGCGTCGCCTGGGTCAGTACGTTCAGGTTGTACGGCGGACGCACCTTGTTCAGCTCGGCGATCCACGCGGGATGCCCGGCCAGGTAGCCGAAACGCAGGCCGGCCAGGCCAATCTTGGACACCGTGCGCATGACCACCACGTTGGGCGCATCCAGCACCTGCGGCATCCAGGTGTAGTCTGCGAACGGCTGGTAGGCCTCGTCGATCACCACCAGTCCGGGCGCGGCCTGGATGATGGCGGTGAGGTCTTCCGGCGACCACAGGCCGCCGGTGGGATTGTTGGGCGTGGCCAGGAACACGAGCTTGGGCTGGTGTTCGCGGATGGCGGCCAGCATGGCTGGCAGATCCAGGCTCAGGTCGGCGGTCAGCGGCACGCCCACGAAACGCGCGTGGTCAAAACGCGCCGCCATGTCGAAATACACGAACGACGGCCACGGCGACAGCACCGCGTCGCCCGGGTTGCAGCACGCCTGCACCATCAGGTGGATGAGTTCGTCCGAGCCGTTGCCGAACAGCACATCTGCGGCGTCGGGCACGCCGAAGGCCGTCTTGACGGCGGCCTCAAGCGCGGACAAATCGGCCGACGGATAACGGTTCAGCGGCGTGTCGCGGACGGCGCGCGCGATGTCGTCGCGCACGGCGTCGGGCAGTTCGTACGGGCATTCCATGGCGTCCAGCTTGATGCAGCCTTCGGCATGGGCGACGGGGTACGCCGCCAGCTCGCGAATGTCCGCCCGGACGGTGCCTTTGACGCGGCCGGCGACGTCCGCCGGGCCCGCGCTCATGATTTGTCGATCCGGTACTGGGCGCTGGCGGCGTGCGCCTGCAGGCCCTCGCCCAGCGCCAGTTCCGCGGCGATGCGGCCCAGCGTCTGCGCGCCGGCGTGCGAAACCTGGATCAGGCTGGAGCGCTTCTGGAAGTCATAGACGCCCAGCGGCGACGAGAACCGCGCCGTGCGCGAGGTGGGCAGCACGTGGTTCGGGCCGGCGCAGTAGTCGCCCAGCGCTTCCGAGCTGAAGCGGCCCATGAAGATGGCGCCGGCGTGGCGGATGCGGGCGGTCCAGACCTCGGGCTGCTCGGTGGAGATCTCGAGATGCTCGGGGGCGATGTCGTTGGCGATCTGGCAGGCTTCTTCCAGGTCACGCACAAGGATCAGCGCGCCGCGGTTAGCCAGGCTGACGCGCAGGATGTCGGCGCGCGGCATGGTGGGCAGCAGGCGGGCGATGGACGCTTCGACCTCTTCGATGAAGGCGGCGTCGGGACAGAGCAGGATGGACTGCGCCAGTTCGTCGTGCTCGGCCTGCGAGAACAGGTCCATGGCGATCCAGTCGGCCGGCGTCTTGCCGTCGCAGATGACCAGGATTTCGCTGGGGCCGGCGATCATGTCGATGCCGACCACACCGAACACGCGGCGCTTGGCAGCGGCAACATAGGCGTTGCCAGGACCGACGATCTTGTCCACGGCCGGCACGGTATCGGTGCCATAGGCCAGCGCGCCCACGGCCTGCGCGCCGCCGATGGCGAACACGCGGTCCACGCCGCTGATGGCGGCCGCGGCCAGGACGATGGGATTGCGCACGCCGTCCGGCGTGGGCGTGACCATGACGAGTTCCTGCACGCCCGCGACCTTGGCCGGGATGGCGTTCATCAGCACGGACGACGGGTAGGCGGCCTTGCCGCCGGGCACGTACAGGCCCACGCGGTCCAGCGGGGTGACTTGCTGGCCCAGCAGGGTGCCGTCGGCTTCGGTGTAGGTCCAGGTCTCGGCGCGCTGGCGCTCATGGTAGGCGCGCACGCGGTCGGCAGCGGCTTCCAGCGCATTGCGCTGGGCGGCCGGCAGCGCGGCCAGGGCCGCATGCCAATCTGCCTTGGGGATCTCGAGCGTATGGGCGGCCGCGTCCGGCATGCGGTCGAACCGCTGCGTGTATTCCACCAGCGCGGCATCGCCGCGGGCGCGCACGTCGGCCAGGATGCTGGCGGCGGCGCGGTCGATGGATTCGTCCTCGGCGGCCTCGAAGGCCAGCAGCGTGGACAGGGCGGTTTTGAAACCGGGATCGCGGGAGTCGAGACGATTGATCAGGGCCATGGCGTCATGGAGCAAAGCAGGTAACGGTATCGGCCGCCGCGCGGGACGCGGCGGGCGGGAATCAGACGTTGCGGGAGGCGGCTCTTGCGAAGGCGTCCAGCAGCGGTTGCAGGCGGTCGCCGCGGGTTTTCAGGGCGGCCTGGTTGACGATCAGGCGTGACGATATCGGCATGACGTCTTCCACGGCGACCAGGTCGTTGGCGCGCAGCGTGCCGCCGGTGGACACCAGGTCGACGATGCAATCGGCCAGCCCGACCAGCGGCGCGAGTTCCATCGAACCATACAGCTTGATGATGTCCACGTACACACCCTTGGCCGCGAAGTGTTCACGGGCTGATTGCACGTACTTGGTTGCCACGCGCAGGCGCGCGCCTTGGTGGACCGCGGCCTCGTAGTCAAAACCGTTGCGCACGGCCACGGCCAGGCGGCATTTGGCGATGTTCAGGTCGATGGGCTGGTACAGGCCGCCGGGCTGTTCCTTGGCGTGCTCGATCAGCACGTCCTTGCCCGCGATGCCCAGGTCCGCCGCGCCGTATTGCACATAGGTGGGTACATCGGACGCGCGCACGATGATCAGGCGCAGGCCGGGATCGCTGGTCGGCAGGATGAGCTTGCGCGAGCTTTCCGGATTCTCCGGAACCTCGATGCCGGCTTCCGCCAGCAGCGGCATTGTTTCTTCGAAGATGCGGCCCTTGGACAGCGCCAGGGTCAGGGGGGTGACGGAGGCATTGCTCATTGAGCCTGTTCCTTGCCGGTAACTCGTTGGATGTTCGCGCCCAAGGCGCGCAGTTTCACTTCCATCTGGTCGTAGCCGCGATCCAGGTGGTAGATGCGGTCGACCAGCGTGTCGCCATCAGCGGCCAGGCCGGCGATAACGAGGCTGGCCGAGGCGCGCAGATCGGTCGCCATGACCGTGGCGCCCGACAGGCGCGGCACGCCGCGCACGATGGCGGTGTGGCCGTCGATGTCGATCTGGGCGCCCATGCGGCGCAGTTCCTGCACGTGCATGTAGCGGTTCTCGAAGATGGTCTCGACGATGACCGACGTGCCGTCGGCCACCGCGTTCAGCGCCATCAGCTGGGCCTGCATGTCGGTGGCAAAGCCCGGGTATTCGTGCGTGCGAAAGCCCACCGCCTTGGGACGCTTGTCCATCGCGCCGCGGATCCAGTCCGGGCCGGTCTCGATGGTGAGGCCCGCTTCGGCCAGCTTGTCCAGCGTGGCGCCCAGGATGCCGGCATCCGCGTTCTTGAGCAGGATGTCGCCGCCGGCCGCGCCCACCGCGCACCGGAAGGTGCCCGCTTCGATGCGGTCGGAGATGACGCGGTGCTCGGCGCCGTGCAGGCGGTCCACGCCGTCAATCACGATGCGGTCGGTGCCGTGGCCCTGGATGCGGGCGCCCATCTTGATGAGCAGTTCTGCCAGGTCCACAACTTCGGGTTCGCGCGCAGCGTTTTCCAGCACGGTGCGGCCTTCGGCCAGCACGGCGGCCATCAGCAGGTTTTCCGTGCCGGTGACCGTGACCATGTCGGTGCGGATGGACGCGCCCTTCAAGCGCTTGGCACGCGCCACGACAAAGCCGTGCTCGATGCTGATTTCAGCGCCCAGCGCGGCCAGACCCTTGATGTGCTGGTCGACCGGCCGCTGGCCGATGGTGCAGCCGCCCGGCAGACTGACGCGAGCCTCGCCGAAGCGTGCGACCAGCGGACCCAGCACCAGGATCGACGCGCGCATCGTCTTGACCAGGTCGTAAGGCGCTTCCAGGCTGTCGACGTTGGCAGCCTGCAGCGTGACCACGCCGTCGTCCGCACGCTCGGCGCGCACGCCCATTTGGGCCAGGAGGCGCAGCATGGTGCCGGTGTCGTTCAGGCGCGGCACGTTGGACAGGACCAGCGTATCGGCGGTCAGCAGGCCCGCGCACAGGATCGGCAGCGCCGAGTTCTTGGCGCCGGAGATCGAGATCTCGCCCTGCAGCCGCGCGCCGCCGGTGATGCGTAGCTTGTCCATCATTCGCCCGCTTGCTGGTATTCGGCGGGGGTCAGGGTGCGCATCGACAGGGCGTGGATCTCGGCCTTCATGCGGTCGCCCAGCGCGGCGTAGACGAGCTGGTGACGCTGGATCAGGCGCTTGCCTTCGAAGGCGGTGCTGACGATGACGGCGTCAAAGTGCGAGCCGTCGCCCTGCACGTCGAGATGTTCACAGGGCAGGCCGTCAGCGATGTATTGGCGGACTTGCGCGGGAGTGGGAAGCATGGACGTCAGTTCCTGAGTTTGTAGCCGCTGGACAGGAGCCGCAGCGCGTAAGCGGAGAGCGCAAGGAACACCGCCGTCACCACCGCCAGGCTGTGCCAGGGCGAGACGTCCGACACCGAGAAGAATCCGTGGCGGAATCCGTCGATGGTGTAGAAGATGGGGTTCCAGTGCGAGACGCTTTGCCAGAACGGCGGCAGCGTATGGATGGAATAGAACACGCCGGACAGGAAGGTCGCCGGCATGATCAGGAAGTTCTGGAAGGCCGCGAGCTGGTCGAATTTCTCGGACCACAGGCCCGCGATCAGCCCGAGCGTGCCCATGATGCCGCACGCCAGCACCGCAAAGACCAGCACCCACAGCGGATGCACGGGTGTCAGCGGCACGAAGAACAGCGCCACGGCCCACACGCACAGGCCGACCGCGAGGCCCCGCGCAATGGCGGCCAGCACATATGCGCCGAAGATGTCGCGGTGCGACAGCGGCGGCAGCAGCATGAAGACCAGGTTGCCGGTGATGCGGCTTTGGATGAGCGACGAGGACGGGTTCGCAAACGCGTTCTGCAGCATGCTCATCATCATGAGCCCGGGGATCAGGAACGACGTGTAGGGCACGGTGCCGTACACCGTGACGCGCCCTTCCAGCACGTGGGCGAACACCAGCAGGTACAGCAACGCCGTGATGACCGGCGCGGCGATGGTCTGGAAGCTGACCTTCCAGAAGCGCAGCAATTCCTTGCGCAGCAGGGTCGGAAAGCCGGAACCCGCGTCCAGGCGGGGCTGCACCAGCGGCTGGCCGGCAGACGTGGCGGGCTGGGTCATGATGAGATCTCTTCGGGTTGCAGGGCGCGCGCGCCGGGCTCGTCGTCCTGATGCATGATGCGCACGAAGGCGTCTTCCAGGTCCACACCGCCCACGCGGGCCAGGAGGGCCTGGGTGGTGTCCAGCGCCACGACGCGCCCTGTGTTATTCATCAGTTGCGCGATGAAGGTGG
>CBHWAL010000052.1:0-13900 GCA_966111495.1 uncultured Achromobacter sp.
TCCCCGACCGAGGGCGATCTGCTCGCCGCCCTGGACAGGCTGGATGGCGCGGTCTTCAGCTCGACCGCCTTCGTGATTGATGACGACACGGTCATGTCGATCGGCGGTGGCGGCGACGGCGCCTATGTCGTGTTCATCTCATCCGGCGGCGACACGCGGATCCACACGCTGATCGACCCGGCCAAATCCGAGGATCACGACCAGGATCTGGTGGCGGGCGGCCAATCAGGCAGTTATCCGCAGTTCCAATGCGTGGACCGTTCCAAAGCGGCGTCCGCGCTGTTGTACTTTCACGCGCACGGCGCCGCATCGCCGGACTTGAATTGGGCTAGCGAATAGCTACCGGCTTACCGTAGAACACCCGCGCACACAGCAGACCGGCGACAGCGGCGGGCAGGGCGCCCATGAACAGCGGAAATCCCAGCGATGCCAACGACCGGTCGCGGCTGCCGAACGTCAGCAAAAAGACAAAGGCATACGCCGCGCCAATGAGCCCCATGCGCAGGACGGCCAGCCAGGACGGCGCGACCGGCTTGAGCGCGCCTGCCGTCATCCCGCAAAAGAGCGCCGGCAAGCCGCCAAACAGATATGCCCACGGCAGCCCATAGAGACCGAACAGAAGCAGTTCCGGATCCTTGGCGCCAATGGACATGGTCACGGCGATAAGCACTATGGCGACGGCCGGTCCCATGAATGTGAAGATCGCAGCGCCGGCCAGCATGTCGCGCGACATGACGCGGCCGGAGTCCTCGGGTCTGCGCTGCATGCGGCGGTAGACGGCAGCGGCCAGCGTAGACGCGAGAAGCAGGGCGCCAAAGATGTAGATCATCAGGTCAGTTCCGGTTGTTAGGGTGTGGAGGCTTGCGGGGGGCCGGCCTGCAGCTTGCGGGTCGCGCAATCGTGCGTTCCGCAGGCGTGCGCCTCGCCGCCCGCATTGTGCGGGAATCGCGCCGCAAGCGCGTCAAGGCATCTTTTTCCTGCCCAGCAACGTCAGCGTCAGGCTGCGTCCTGTGCGCATGAAGGGATACAGCGCCTTGGACAGGCAAGCGTTGCTGAAGATGGTGGCGTTCAGGCGGTTGAACACATCGCTGCCCGTGCTGAGCAAGGCCAGCCGGTGGATGGCGTCCGCGCCCCAGTAGTCGCGGCTGTCCAGGTGCAAAAGCATGCCCAGGTTCAAGTCGTAGCCTTGCGCGCGATGGTGCGCGGCCAGGTCGGGATGGTCGCGCATGTTCAGCATGGCGATGGGCCCTGCAGCTTTGCGCAGTTGCATCATCCGCACGTAGTTCGAGCAGAAGGGGCAATCGCCGTCATAGAGAAGGTAGTTTTCGTCGGACTGCATCGTCGGGATCCGTCGGGGTTTGCAGAAACATACCGCAAAAATCCGTTCGGGCGGTCCGTGGGCGCGCTTTCAGCGTTTGATTGGGCTTGGGCGCTTGCGGCGTTGCGGTGAAATACGACGGCAATTGCGCGGCCGGCAAGCGCGTTGCCGAAACGCGCGCGGCCGGCAAGCGCAGGAACGGCGACTTCAGCCGCCCCGATGTCCGTGGTAGCGCGGCGCCGCCACGGCGCGCGTGTTCTCCTTGTGCTGTGATCCGGCCAGCGCCTTGCGCCGGGCCTCTTCGTGCTGGTGATCAGACTTTGCGCGCTCCTTGTCGGCATGCGGCGGCGCATGCGTGTCGGGCGTAGCGGCAGGGGCCGCGGGATGGGAATCCGGGCGGGAAGTTGTGGGCGTCATGATGCGTACCTGCAAAGGCAACGCGGCATATGCCGCGATTTCACGTTACGCCCGCGTCCCGCGATTCTCCAGGCTTCATTTGCAACAGCGTGCGCGCGGCTCAGGTCCGGGGGCGACGGGCCGGCGCTTCCCGGTCCTGGGCGCGCCATCCCGCGCGCAATTCGGCGATCCGGCGCAACGCGCTTTGCGACATCTTCCACCATCCGAATGGCCGCGGGTCCGCCAGCATGCTCATGGCGCGGGCGTAGTCCAGGGTCAGGCCCGGCGTCCAGGCCATCGTTAGCGCGCGCTTTCGGATTTGCGCGGCCACCCAGAGCTCAGGCGTCAGCAACAGCCGGATCAGCACCCGCCAGCCGGCCTCGCCGCCATGCAGGCGTCCCACGACCCCGTCCAGTGCGGCGTCCAGCGCCCGCGACACGGTGCTTGAGCAGTTGCGGTGGGTGAGGTTGTAGGTCGCGTTCTTGCGGTACTCGTGCCAGAACGCCGCCAGCTTGTCCGCGTCATAGTTGCGGATCCGCACGCGCACGTTTGACGGGCACCAGGCGTTTGACTCCGTCGCGTAATTGGGTTGATAGACCCCCGGAATGTCGTTGTCGGCCGTGGCGCGAAGCAGCGCGCCGAAGTCGTCGGGCGACCGGTCTATTTCTTCCTTTGGGTACAGGCTGATGTAGATGCCTTCGGGCGACTCCAGCGCCGCGTGGCCCGTGGAAATGACGCCGTTGATGTCGACCGCCGCGATGTATCTGTCCACCAGCGGATAGCTGCGGGTCTGCGCCTTGGCCGAGCCCGATGGCGTCCAGACATGGACGGTCAGGGCGCGCTCGGAATCGGCGGGCGGGCCGTCCCAGATTTGTGGCGTGGCCTGTTCCGGCGCGGCAGGCGCAAAGCCGATCGATTGCGTGGTGGCAAAGGCGGGGTTGGAGGCCAGATGCCGCACGCGGCGCGCCAGCCATAGGAGTTTGGCGCCCGCGATGCCCAGGAACAGTCCCAGGCAGTACGGCAGGGTGCCAACGTAATTGGTGGGATAGGGCTGGAAAAAGAAGATCGCGAGCAGGATTTCCGCTACGCCGCCAGCGAATGCGTAGCGCCAGCGCTCGTAGCGCACGACGTATCCCGCGATGCACTGGAGCAACCCATCCACCAGGAACAGCGCGCCGAAGATCATCGACAGTACAAGGTGTCCGTGATGATGCCCCGCCAGAATCAGCCCGCCCGCCACGAGGACAAAGAGGCCTTTCGCATAGCGCAGCACGCGCTGGCCGCCGACGCCGCTGGACGCGATCAGCAGCGTGCCCAGACCTTCGATGATGAATAGGACGGCAAAGGCGTTGAGCGGAAAGTAGGGGGCGCCGTCCAGGGCATCGATAAACACGACGATACCGGCCACGAGGAACACCGTGCCCGCGATGGCCAGCGCGCGCCAGCGCTGGCGCAGGTAGGGGACTCCCAGTAGAAGCAAGACCAACTGCGGCATGGCGGTGACCCCCGCAAAGTCGATAACGTGTACACGAACATAAAAGCAGGCGGGCGCGCGCGTCAATGCGTGGCGGGAGGCCACGCCAGATTCAGCGCATAGCGGCGCACATCCTCCGGCCACTGCGCGACGTGCCGCGCGTACGCGTCGCGGTCGTCGGCATAGAGCGCGCGCGTCGCGCCCTCGAAGCCGGGCAGGTCGCCGGCCAGGCTCGACATGAATTGGTAGGCGGCTTCCTGGCGTTGGCGCCGCGCATCCTGCGCCTCGTTGTCGCGGCGGGCCTGCTCCACCAGCTTGCGCAGCGCCACCGACGCGCCGCCGGGTTGGGCGCTCAGCCAATCCCAATGGCGAGGCAGCAGGGTTACTTCGCGTGGCACCACACCCAGTTTCGGGCGGCCTCGGCCGCGCGGGGCGTCATTGGATTGCGCGTCGTTCGGCAGCGCGTTGTCGACGGCGTCGGCGGCAGTGTCTGTCTGCGCATGCCGGGCGACGATCTGCGCTTCATCGCCACTAAGGTCCAAATCGACTTGCTTGCCGGTCGCGTCCTGAAAGACGAGCACCGTGTCATTGCGGCGCGCGTCCAACGCCTGCTTGACGGCCAGCGCCACGTTGGCCAGTGCGCCTGCGGCCAGCAGTCGATGGCCTTCAAAAGCGGTGTAGGAATCCAGGAAGGGGGAAGACATATTTATATCCGGGTAAATTGATGGGCTGAATTATTACCCGGGCAAAAACGGCTGTCAATAAAACCCGGATAAAAATAGGTCGCGCCTGAACGACGCCGCAATCAGTGTCATAAATATCCACCCAGACCTATGGTTAACGCCTAGTCAAAACATGCTGGCGGCGTATAATCTTGCTTTGCGCCCGGAGTTACCCATGCGTCTCGTTCAAAAAGCGCTCACCTTCGACGATGTGTTGTTGGTGCCTGCGTATTCCGAGGTGTTGCCGCGCGACACCTCCCTGGCCACGCGCCTGACTCGCAACATCAGCCTGAATATCCCGCTCGTGTCCGCCGCCATGGACACCGTCACCGAATCGCGTCTGGCCATCGCCATGGCGCAAGAAGGCGGCATCGGGATCATCCACAAGAATCTCTCCGCCGACGCCCAAGCGCGTGAAGTGGCTCGCGTCAAGCGCCACGAGTTCGGCATCGTGATCGATCCGGTCACCGTCACCCCCCAGATGAAAGTGCGCGACGCCATTGCGTTGCAGCGCCAGCATGGCATCTCGGGCCTGCCGGTCGTCGAAGGCCGCAAGCTGGTCGGCATCGTCACCAACCGCGATCTGCGCTTCGAAGAAAACCTCGATCAGCCCCTGCGCAACATCATGACGCCGCAGGAACGCCTGGTCACCATGAAGGAAGGCGCCACGCTCGACGAAGCGCAGGCCCTGATGCACAAGCACCGTCTGGAACGCGTGCTGATCGTGAACGACGGCTTTGAACTGCGTGGCCTGGCCACCGTCAAGGACATCGTCAAGAACACCGAACACCCGATGGCCAGCAAGGACGCCCAAGGCCAACTGCGCGTTGGCGCGGCGGTGGGCGTGGGCGGCAACACCGAAGAACGCGTGGAAAAGCTGGTTGCTGCTGGCGTCGACGTGCTCATCGTCGATACCGCGCACGGCCACTCCAAGGGCGTCCTCGAGGGCGTGCGCTGGGTCAAGCAGAACTACCCCAAGGTTGAAGTCATCGGCGGCAACATCGCCACCGCTGCCGCCGCGCGCGCGCTGGTCGAACATGGCGCCGACGGCGTCAAGGTCGGCATCGGCCCCGGCTCCATCTGCACCACGCGTATCGTGGCCGGCGTCGGCGTGCCGCAAATCCACGCCATCTCCGAAGTCGCCAAGGCGCTGGAAGGCACGGGCGTTCCGCTCATCGCCGACGGCGGCATCCGCTACTCGGGCGACGTCGCCAAGGCGCTGGCCGCCGGCGCGTTCTCGTGCATGATGGGCGGCATGTTCGCCGGCACCGAAGAAGCGCCCGGCGAAGTCGTGCTGTTCCAGGGCCGGTCGTACAAGTCGTACCGCGGCATGGGCAGCCTGGGCGCCATGACGGAAGGCTCGGCCGACCGCTACTTCCAGGACCCGGCCAACAACGCCGACAAGCTGGTCCCCGAAGGCATCGAAGGCCGCGTCCCCTACAAGGGCAGCGTGCTCGCCATCATTTACCAACTGGTTGGCGGCATCCGCGCCTCCATGGGCTACTGCGGCGCCGCCACCATCGACGACATGCGCACCAAGACCGAGTTCGTGGAGATCACCTCCGCGGGCGTGCGCGAGTCCCACGTGCACGACGTGCAGATCACCAAGGAAGCGCCCAACTACCGCGCCGACTGATCCGCACAGTCAACTACAATGTCATGCATCACGCACCGGCAGATCCGCAAAGAACAGCGGGTCTGCCGGTGCGGTTTTATTTCCAACGGGTAGAGTCTCCATGCACCAGCGCATTCTTATCCTCGACTACGGTTCGCAAGTCACCCAGCTGATCGCCCGCCGCGTTCGCGAAGCCGGCGTCTATTCCGAAGTCCACCCTGGCGACGTCGACGACGCCTTCGTGCGCGAACAGAAGGCGCAGGGTCTGAAGGGCATCATCCTGTCCGGCAGCCACGCTTCGGCCTACGAAGAGGGCTCCATGCGCGTGCCGCACGCCGTGTTCGAGCTTGGCGTTCCCGTGCTGGGCATCTGTTACGGCATGCAGTCCATGGCGCAGCAACTGGGCGGCGTGGTCAGCTTCTCCGACCACCGCGAATTCGGCTACGCCGAAGTCCGCGCCCATGGCCACACCAAGCTGCTCGAAGGCCTGGAAGACTTCAGCACGCCCGAAGGCCACGGCATGCTCAAGGTCTGGATGAGCCACGGCGACAAGGTCACCGAGCTGCCCCCGGGCTTCAAGCTGATGGCCTCCACGCCGTCCTGCCCCATCGCCGGCATGGCCGACGAAGACCGCCGCTTCTACGCCGTCCAATTCCACCCCGAAGTCACGCACACCGTTCAGGGCAAGGCCATGCTGGCCCGCTTCGTGAACGAAATCTGCGAATGCACGGGCGACTGGAACATGCCCGATTACGTCTCCGAGGCCGTCGCCCGCATCCGCGAGCAAGTCGGCACGGACGAAGTCATCCTGGGCCTGTCCGGCGGCGTTGACTCCTCGGTTGCCGCCGCACTGATCCACAAGGCCATCGGCGACCAGCTCACCTGCGTCTTCGTCGACCACGGCCTGTTGCGCCTGGACGAAGGCAAACAGGTCATGCAGACCTTTGCCGAGAACATGGGCGTGAAGATCATTCACGTCGATGCCACCGCGCAATTCATGGGCAAGCTGGCCGGCGTCGCCGACCCCGAAGCCAAGCGCAAGATCATCGGCCGCGAATTCGTCGAAGTGTTCCAGGAACAGGCCGGCAAGCAACAGAGCGCCAAGTGGCTGGCCCAGGGCACGATCTATCCCGACGTCATTGAATCCGCGGGCGCCAAGACGGGCAAGGCCACGTCGATCAAGTCGCACCACAACGTGGGCGGCCTGCCGGACACGCTGAACCTGCAACTGCTGGAACCCCTGCGCGAACTCTTCAAGGACGAAGTCCGCGAACTGGGCGTGGCACTGGGCCTGCCGCCGCAGATGGTGTACCGCCATCCGTTCCCCGGTCCGGGTCTGGGTGTGCGCATCCTGGGCGAAGTGAAGCATGAGTACGCCGAACTGCTGCGCCGTGCCGACGCGATCTTTATTGAAGAGCTGCGTAATACCAAGGACGAGGCCAGCGGCCTGACCTGGTACGAGCTGACCTCGCAGGCGTTTGCCGTGTTCCTGCCGGTGAAGTCGGTGGGCGTGATGGGCGACGGACGTACGTATGAGTATGTCGTGGCGCTGCGTGCGGTGCAGACGTTTGACTTCATGACTGCTGATTGGGCTCCGTTGCCGCATCCGTTGGTGGCTCGCGTTTCGTCGCGGATCATCAATGAAGTGCGCGGGATCAATCGGGTGGTGTACGACGTGTCGAGCAAGCCGCCGGCGACGATTGAGTGGGAGTGATCCTGCGATAGCGGGTTTGGCATTGGCAGAAAAGGCGCTTCGGCGCCTTTTTTGTTGCCGCGAAATGATCGCGTTTGCCAATGGAAGTAACCCAATGCGAAGCCGCGCACTCCTGGTGCAAGGCTGCAGTTCGTGTGCTTTTTTAATGGTGACTGACCATTGATATACTGCCCGATCTCATTTAGGTAACACCCAACAGGAGATATCGGATGCGCTTAAAGGCCCTTGCACTTGGTTTGATGACTGTTTGTGGTACGTCGGTGGCTGCGCAGGACAGCACGCAAACCTTGCAGCAGGCTTTGAACCAAGTACCGCAGGTGGTGTTGAGCGCCCCTGAAGCGATCCAGATATCTTTCCTTGACGTGCAAGCGTGGCGTGGTCTTGAAAAGTCCGGGCCCACAGCTGACGCCATGCGTCGGTTGTCCATTGCGCAGGCGATCACTCCGCTTCAATCCATTGGTCACGGCCTGGACAAGTGGTCCGATAGCGCGCATATCCCTTTCGACGAGTTGTCCTACTTCGCTGGATTTGGCCAGTCGCCCAGCAACGTCACCTACTGGGGCCTGAAGGACAAACAAGCCGCGGCGAAGTTTGTGGATCGCCTGAAGCAGGCTGAGTTCAAACCGGTAAGTGGCGATGTGGCCGGCCTGATAGCGAACGGTGAGCCAAATAAGCCCGATCTGACCAAAGCCACCGGGCAGCAGCCTTGGCGGGGCACGATGGGCATGTCGACGTTTGTCTTGCCGCTTGATACGGCGTTGGTGCAGGCGGCAGGGCCGGCGGGAATGAAGACGCTGTCCCAGACTGCGCCGTCCGTTGCGGATAGCGAGATCGTGGCGGCTGCCGTGGCCGGGTTGAAGGAAGCCGTGCCTGCGGATGGTGGGAAGATCGTGCAAGCGGCCGTCATCTCGCCGGTGTTTGGTCTGCAAGGGGTCGATCCGGCCAAGGTGTTGTCGGGATCGCCCGGCGATCTGGATAGTGCGAAGCAGAAGCTTCAGGCGGCCGCGGCGTCCAGCGGGCGCGGCATTCCGCCTTACTTTGGGGGCATCATTGCCGATGTGCAGGTCAAGGATGTGCCGGCGGTTGTGATTGCTTTGTCGTACGCAGATTGCGCCGTTGCCCAGCAGGCGGTCGATGGTGTTGGCGCTGCGTGGAAGCAGGGCATGGCGGCGGCGGTGCAGGCCGATGTGAAGGGGCGGACCGTTCAGGCGGGCAAGCTTTGCGCGGCGGTCGTCAGCTTGACTGCGCCGAAGGCGGAGAATGTGGGCAACCCGATTCTTAGCCAGATCATGAACCGCTATATGCAGCGCGACGCTTCGGTTCTGCAGATCGGTTCGTCGCAGTAGTCGCTAAGCGACTTCCGAATCGGCGCCTGGATGTGCGGGTTCGGCAGTCGGTGCACCGAGCATATGGGGGCAGGCGGCACGCCGTGTTGCCTGCACCCGCCCTGCGCTTTAGCAGCGATGCCAGCGGCCAGCTGGGCTCCCGCTGACGCGCGGTGCAATGAATGTCATGCGCGGGTTCCGCCGTCAGTGGGCGGAGCAAAGACCCTCGATGACTCGACGTGCGTGAATGATGAACGCCTCGGTTTCAGTCGCATGCCGTTGCGCCAAATCGTCCGGCGCTTGCCCAAGATAAATCGTTCGCGCGTGGCTGAGGATCGCCCGATGCGGCGGTTCGATCCGCGCCAGCAGCCACGCCGCCGCGTCCGCCTTCGAGGCGATTTCCCCCGTCACGGCGGTGTACCAGATGCGCGCCAGCGCCAGGATGATGTTTCGCTCGTCGTCCGCCCAGTCCTCCGACTGGTTCCACT
The DNA here is from genome assembly GCA_966111495.1 of uncultured Achromobacter sp. Lineage (GTDB taxonomy): Bacteria > Pseudomonadota > Gammaproteobacteria > Burkholderiales > Burkholderiaceae_B > Achromobacter. The sequence goes on from CBHWAL010000052.1 coordinate 9,053, forward strand.
GTGCAACGGTGTCGAGCAGCGCGCGCGTCAGATGTTGACGCGGAACGGCTTCAAAAAGCTGGTCGGCGGGCGGGCCTACGACCGGGATGCTGTTTCCTAGCACCTTGGTCAGTACGATGGCGAGGTCGTGGTCCAGCATGGGCGGCTCGACGATGCCCGCTAGCAAATCTTCGCGCAGCCATTCGCCAAACTGAAGCTCTCGGCGTGCCGGGTGGCGCCAAGGCACGACATGCTGAAGCGTCATCACGGTGACTTCAAGCGCGCGCAAACTGGGCGACTGGCCCGGTGGCGCGGAGACCGTCAGCAGTTCTATCGCCAACGCACGGAGCGTGGCCGCGTCGGGCGACTCGGTCACGGTGACGAGCAGGTCGATATCGCTGTGAGGTTGCAGTCCGCCGTCGACGGCAGAGCCGAATAAATGGATCGCAGCCAAGCGGGTTCCGAGATGGCGTTCGATGACGCTTCTGGCGTCATCGATTTGCGGGGCGATTGCGGTGGGCGGGGCTTGAGTCATGCAAGGATATTAGCCAAGCGTCCGCGCCTTGGGCAGTCCGACGGTCGCGGCGGGGGATCGGCATCCTTCAACCGCAGCCTGATACCCGCAACGAGTCAGTCCATATCCATAACAGTCTTCACCCAAGTTTCATGACCAACTATCCGCAACTCTTCAGTCTTCAAGGAAAAATCGCCGTCGTCCTGGGCGCCGCTTCCGGCATCGGTCAGGCGTCGGCGCATGCGCTGGGCGCGATGGGCGCTTACGTGATGTGCGCGGACCGCGACGAAGGCGGCGCGCAGAACACCGCGCAGCAGATCATCGACGGCGGCGGCGCGGCCGCCTGGATGCAGACCGATGCCGCCAGCGGCGAGTCCATCGCGCAGTTGGCCGACAGCGTTTTGGACGAGCAAGAACGGATCGACATCGCGGTGGCGACGCCGGCGTTGAACATCCGCAAGCTGATCGTCGATTACACGGAAGACGAGTTCGATCAGGTGGTGAACCTGAACCTGCGCGGCGCCTTCCATTTCATGCGCCACTTCGGCCGGCCGATGATGAAGCAGGGGGCGGGCAGCATGGTGCTGTGTTCGTCGATGCGCGCCGTGACGATCGAGCCCGGCCTGGGCATTTACGCGGCCACGAAGGCCGGTATCGAACAGATGGTCAAGGCGTTTGCGGCCGAGGTCGGCAGCTACGGCGTGCGCGTCAATGCGGTGATGCCGAGCATCATCGAGACCCGGCTGACCGAGCCGCTGAAGGAACGTCCCGAGATTTACAACACGTATGCCGGTCACACCGTGCTGAACCGGTGGGGACAGCCGTCAGAGGTGGGTGCTGCGGTGGCGTTCTTGGCATCGGATGCCGCGAGCTATATCTCGGGCAGCAGCCTGGCGGTGGACGCGGGGTGGACGGCGATCGACGGGCCGCCCACGGGGCTGACGCAGACGCGGCCATCCGAATAAGCGCGTTGGCGTTACGATGGTGAGCCTTGGATCCGTCCCGGAGAACGCTCAGGTGATGACGTTTGAATCGCAGAAGGGGAAATACTTCGTCCTCGGCGCAGGCCTTTGGCGCGATGGCATTGGCCCGGGCTTGGTAATCGCCAACGAGGAAAAGCTGATTCGGCCCGGCATGTACACGATGGACCCGCCCGATGGCGATCCTTCGCAATATTGCGAACGGCCGCACATCGTCCATGTGCCGGAACAGGGCGGGGCGCCTCGGCAATTCGAGCGGTGGTCCGGCATCTGGATCGTCTCGGAGGCGTTGAAGCGAGTATTCGAATCGGTCGATCCCGCAGCCTTTGTCTTCAGCGCTTGCGACTATACACAGGCCGACGGCTCGCAGGGACCGCAATATTATTTCTGCAAGGTGATCCGCAGACTGGACGCGCTGGATGTGGAAGCGTCGCGGGTCAAGAAAAAGTACGACCGGAATTTCCTGACGGGCGCAGACGAGCTGTACTACAGCATCCTGGGCGGCGCCAATCTCGTCTTTCGAGAGGAACGCATCGGCGATGCGCATGTATTCCGCCAAACGCAGATGTCGATCGACCCGGTTTGCGACCGGGTGATGTACGACGCGCTATGCGCTGCGGATCTGGATGGGGTGGACTTGCGGGACGCGGCGGATTTGTGACCGCCACCGCTGATCCCTTATCCCTGACGGCCCATGATGCTGAGCGCCACGGCCTCGGCAATCTTGATCCCGTCCACACCCGCAGACAGAATCCCGCCCGCATAACCAGCACCTTCACCCGCGGGAAACAAGCCCTGCGTGTTGATGCTTTCCAGCGTCTCGTTATCCCGCTTGATGCGAATCGGCGAAGACGTTCGCGTTTCCACTCCGGTCAGCACGGCATCGGGCATGTTGAAGCCCTTGATGGACTTGTCGAAGGCGGGCAATGCCTCGCGAATGGCGGTGATGGCGAAGTCGGGCAGGGCGGTGGCCAGGTCGGTCAGGTGGACGCCCGGCGTGTACGAAGGCTGCACTGCGCCGAATTCCGTCGAAGCCTTGCCTTCCAGGAAATCACCCACCAACTGACCCGGCGCGCTGTAGTCGCGGCCGCCTAGCTCGAAAGCCTGCGATTCCCATTTGCGCTGGAAGTCGACGCCGGCCAGCACGTGCTCGGGGTAGTCGACCTCAGGCGAAATCCCCACGACGATGCCGGCGTTGGCATTGCGTTCGTTGCGTGAGTACTGGCTCATGCCGTTGGTGACGACGCGGTTGGGTTCGGATGTGGCCGCGACGACCGTGCCGCCCGGGCACATACAGAAGCTGTAGACGGAGCGGCCGTTGCTGGCGTGATGCACCAGCTTGTAGTCGGCGGCGCCCAGGATCGGGTGGCCGGCGTTGGGGCCGAAGCGCGCGCGGTCGATGAGCGACTGCGGGTGTTCGATCCGGAACCCGATGGAGAAGGGCTTGGCTTCCATGAAGACGCCCTGGTCGCGCAGCATCTGGAAGGTGTCGCGCGCGCTGTGGCCGATGGCAAGGGCGACATGATCGGCTTCGATGTGCTCGCCGTTTGCCAGCGTGACGCCGGTGACCTTGCCGTTTTCGCGATGCAGCGTTTCAACCCGGCTGGAGAAGCGGACTTCGCCGCCCAGCTTGGTGATGGTGTCGCGCATGACCTCGACCATGCCGACCAGGCGGAACGTGCCGATGTGGGGCTTGCTGACGTAGAGGATTTCCTCGGGCGCGCCGGCTAGGACGAATTCCTTCAAGACCTTTTCGCCGTAGTGCTTGGGGTCCTTGATCTGGCTGTAGAGCTTGCCGTCGGAGAACGTGCCGGCGCCGCCTTCCCCGAATTGGACGTTGGAGTCCGGGTTCAGGACGCGCTTGCGCCACAAGCCCCAGGTGTCCTTGGTGCGCTCCCGCACGGCCTTGCCGCGTTCCAGGATGATGGGCTTGAATCCCATTTGCGCCAGGACCAGGCCGGCGAAGAGACCACAGGGGCCAGTGCCGATGACGATGGGACGCTTGGTGAGCGTCGCGGGCGCCTGGGCGACGAACTTGTATTCGGTGTCCGGAGACGGCTTGACGTTGCGGTCGTCGTGAAAGCGCTGGAGGATCGCGGCTTCGTTGGCGACGTCGACATCCAGCGCGTAGATAAGCAGGATGTTGTGCTTCTTGCGCGCGTCGTAGCTGCGCAGGAAGATGGTGAAGCCGTTCAGGTCGCTGGCCGGAATGCCCAGTTTCTTGAGGATTGCCGCGGGCAGTTCCTCGGGCGTGTGGTTCAACGGCAGCTTGATTTCAGACAGACGCAACATGCTTGGGTCCAGACAGAGGGGCGATCACAACGTCGCCAAACGCGGATTGTACTGGACGGCTGGCGTCGGCAGACCCGGCTAGCCCAGCCGGACTTGCCCGCTTTTACGGCTGCGCTTGGCCGCCGCGCCACCATGCCGTTCCCGCTTGTGGCGCCCCGATATCGACGCGCTCGCCCATGACCGGGGTGGCCAGATCGACGCCGCGTTCCTGCGCCAATGCCGTGATGCGCTCGAACGGCTGCTCCCACGGATGCAGCGCGAGATCGAAGGTGCCGTTGTGGATTGGCAGCAGCCAGCGGCCGCGCAGGTCCAGGTGCGCCTGAAGGGTTTCTTCGGGCTGCATGTGGACGAAGGCCCAGCGCGCGTCGTATGCGCCGGTTTCCATGAGGGTCAGGTCGAAGGGGCCGTACGCATCGCCGATGGCCTTGAAGCCGTCGAAGTAGCCAGTGTCGCCACTGAAAAAGACGCGCAGGTCGGCGTCCTGGATAACCCACGAAGCCCACAGGCTGCGGTCGCTGTCGGTGAGACCGCGGCCTGAGAAATGCTGGGCGGGCGTGGCGGTCAGGCGCAGGCCGTCGACCTCGGTGGACTGCCACCAGTCCAGTTGTTCGACTTTTGCGGGGTCTATGCCCCAGGCCACCAGCTGGTCGCCGACGCCCAGCGGCGCGATGAAACGGGCTGTTTTGCCCGCAAGCTGCGCGACGGCGGCGCGGTCGAGGTGGTCGTAATGGTTGTGGGACAGGATGACGCCTGCGATCGGAGGAAGGTCGTCGATGCTGATGGGCGGCGCATGAAAGCGGGCGGGGCCAGCCCATCGCACGGGCGAAGCGCGCTCGGAGAAGACCGGGTCGGTCAGCCAGAAGCGGCCGCGCAGTTTCATGAGGATGGTGGAATGTCCAAGCCGGTAAAGGCTGCGGTCCGGGGCGGCTTCCAGGGCTGCACGGTCTAGCGCGCGCACCGGGATGGCAATGTCGGGAACCGTGCCGCGTGGCTTGGCAAAGAGGACAGTCCAGGCGAGCTTGACGCCTTTCCAGAAGCCCATGGCGGGGCGCGGCCGCGGATTGCTAAAACGTCCATCGCGCT
>CBHWAL010000053.1:0-13650 GCA_966111495.1 uncultured Achromobacter sp.
GACTTGCCCGAGAGGTGGAATTCCTTGAGGATGACGTGACCCATGGCCATGGCGAGCGCGGCGTCGGTGCCCTGCTTGGGGGCCAGCCAGATGTCGCCGAACTTGACCATTTCGCCGAAGTCGCTGGACACGGCGACGGTCTTGGTGCCCTTGTAGCGGACTTCGGTGTAGAAGTGCGCGTCCGGGGTGCGGGTCTGCGGGACGTTCGAGCCCCAGACCATCAGGTAGGTGGAGTTGTACCAGTCGGCCGATTCGGGCACGTCGGTTTGTTCGCCCCAGATCTGGGGGCTGGCGGGGGGAAGATCGCAGTACCAGTCGTAGAAGCTGAGGCAGGCGCCGCCCAGGAGGCTCAGGTAGCGGGCGCCGGCGGCGTAGCTGACCATGGACATGGCGGGAATCGGCGAGAACCCGATCACGCGGTCCGGACCGTACTTCTTGATGGTGAGCGCGTTGGCCGCGGCAATGATTTCCGTGGCGGTATCCCAGTCGGCGCGGACGAAACCGCCCAGGCCGCGCACCGACTTGTAGCGCTTGGCGCGCTTGGGGTCCTGGCTGATCCATTCCCAGGCTGCGATGGGGTCCATGGTCTTGCGGGCTTCGCGCCACATTTCGATCAGGCGGCCGCGAATCATGGGGTACTTCACGCGCTGCGCCGAATACACATACCAGCTGTACGACGCGCCGCGGGGACAGCCGCGCGGTTCATGATTAGGCAGATCAGGACGGGTGCGGGGGTAGTCGGTCTGCTGGGTTTCCCAGGTGATCAGGCCGTTCTTGACATAGACCTTCCAGGAGCAGGAACCGGTGCAGTTCACGCCGTGGGTGGAACGCACCACCTTGTCGTGCTGCCAGCGGGCGCGGTACGCGTTCTCCCACTTGCGGTCCTCGTTGACGGTTTCGCCGTGACCGTTCGCGAAGGTGGACTTCACCCGCGACATGAACTTCAACCGGTCCAGAAAATGACTCATTGTGTTTCTCCAAGAACGCCGGCCTGGACGGCGCGTACTGCGATCAATGCTGTTGAAGCAACTTTAGGTCTGGGCTGTCTGGCGGACCATTCGCCGGTGGCACAACCCGGGTTCGGCAGAGTGACTAGTTACCGGGGTAGGTCGAACTAGTCGTGCCGCGCCGGCCGGGCTGCGCAGGCTGCGCGCGCCGGCCGGCAATCGGGCCATCAGCAAGGCACGGGCGCGTTGCGGCGCGCGTAGTACCACCACGTGATCACCATGCAGGTGGCGTAGAAGCCGATGAAGCAAACCAGCGCGGTCTGGACGCTGCCCGTCATGTCGAGCGACGTGCCGAAGCTGCGCGGGATGAAAAAGCCGCCGTAGGCCCCGATGGCGCCGGAAAAGCCCAGCACCGCGGCCGATTCCTTGGCCGCTTCCGCCATGGCCTGCTTTTGCGCGGCCGGGCCCTTGCCCTGTGCGGCCTGCGTGCGTTCACGCAGGAAAATCACGGGGATCATGCGGAACGTCGAGCCGTTGCCCAGGCCGGTCAGCGCGAACAGCACGATGAACATGGCGAGGAACCCGTTGAAGTCGCCCAGCTTGCCTTCGCCCGGCAGGAACACCATGACGCCCGCCACGGCGGCGATCATGGCCGCGAAGGTGAACAGCGTGACGCGTGCGCCGCCGAGCTTGTCGGACACCCAGCCGCCCAGCGGACGCGTCAGCGACCCGACCAACGGCCCGAGGAACGCGTAGGCCATGGGATTGACCGTGGGGAACAGCGTCTTGGTCAGCATCGCGAAGCCCGCCGAGAAGCCGATGAACGATCCGAACGTACCCACGTACAGCCAGCACATCAGCCAGTTGTGCTTGCGCTTGAAGATGACGGCCTGATCGGCGAACGAGGCGCGCGCATCGGCGATGTCGTTCATGCCGAACCACGCGGCGATGGACGCCAGCGCGATTGGGATCACCCAGATGAAGCCGGCGTTCTGCAGCCACAGGTTCTGCTGCGCGCCATTGGCGTTGATGACCTGGGGTTCGCCGCCGGCGACGCCGAAGGCGCCCATCGTGATGACGACCGGCACCACGAACTGCACCAGTGATACGCCCAGATTGCCGATACCGGCATTCAGGCCCGTGGCCAGGCCCTTCTTTTCCTTGGGAAAGAAGAAGCTGATGTTGGCCATGCTGGAGCTGAAGTTGCCGCCGCCCAGGCCGCACAGCAGCGCAAGAATCAAGAGTGTCGGAAACGAGGTGGTCGGGTCGCGCAATGCGAAGCCCATGCCTAGCGCCGGAATCAGCAGCGAGGCGGTGGAAATGGCCGTCCACTTGCGCCCGCCAAAGACGGGCACGAGGAACGAGTAGAAGATGCGCAGCGTGGCGCCCGACAGCGCGGGCAGCGCCGTCAGCCAGAAGAGCTGGTTCTTGGACAGCATGAAGCCGGCGCGGTCCAGGTTGACCACGACCACGCTCCACAGCATCCAGATGCTGAACGCCAGCATCAGCGCCGGGATCGAGATCCACAGATTGCGGTTGGCGACGCGCGCGCCGGTCTGTTTCCAGAAGCCGGGATTATCCGGCTCCCAGCGCGCAAGGACTTGAGTGGTCATGAGATTCTCTCAGGATGGTGGGTGGGTCAGGCGGCTTGTTGCCGCGCGATGGCCGCGCTTTCGGGCCGGAAGCTGAAGTGCATGAAGATGAGCGAGACGCAGACCGTGCCGTACAGCAGCATGAAGGCGCTGGAGCGGATGCCGGTCAGGTCGAGCAGGACGCCGAACATGATGGGAAGAATGAAGCCGCCCAGGCCGCCAGCCAGCCCGACGATGCCGGACACGGCGCCGATGTTGTCGCTGAACTCGTCAGAAATGAACTTGAAGACGGAGGCCTTGCCGATCGCCATGGCGATGCCGACGATGAACAGCATGATGGTGAAGGTGACCGGGCCCAGCGCGATGCCGAAGGAACGCGGGCCACCGGCGGTCATGACGGTGAATTCGGTTTGCGGGTAGCTGAGAAGGAAGAACGCGACCCAGCACACCCACATCACCCACCACGTCGTCTTGTAGGCGCCGTAGCGGTCGGAGATCCAGCCGCCCAACGCGCGCAGCACGCCGCCGGGCAGCGAGAAACATGCGGCCAAGAGCGCAGCCAGCTTCATGTCGAAGCCGTATTCGCCGATGTAGTACTTGGTCATCCACAGCGCCAGGGCCACATAGCCGCCGAACACGACCGAGTAGTACTGGCAGTAGCGCCAGACGCGCGGGTCCTTGAGCATGGCGAACTGAGCCGACAGCGATGCGCCGCCCGCGACGCGGTGCGAGGGATCGGACGACGAGAACATCCAGAACAGGATCGCGGTGACCAGCAGCGCCACGGCGTACACCTGCGGCACGATGACCCAGGACCCGGCGGCTGCCGCAATCAGGGCGGGCGCCACGAACTTGGTGATGGCCGAGCCCGAGTTGCCGGCGCCGAACACGCCCATGGCCAGGCCTTGCTTGTTGCGGGGGAACCAGCGCGCCACGTAGGGCGTGCCCACCGAGAACGAGCCGCCTGTCAGGCCGACGAACAGCGCCAGCACCAGGAACTGCCAGTATTCCGTGGCGTACGACAGCAGCCAGATTGGCACCACGGCCAGCAGCATCAGCACGAAGAACACGGGGCGGCCGCCGTAGCGGTCGGTCCAGATGCCCAGCGGCACCCGCACGAGGGAGCCGGTCAGGACCGGCATGGCGGCCAGCAGGCCGAATTGCGTTTCAGACAGGCCGAGCTGGGTCTTTATGGGAATACCCAGCACGGCGAAGATCATCCACACCGCGAAACAGATGGTGAAGGCAAACGTACTGGATATCAGGACCCGCATCGGCGCGCCGGCCGAGGATTGATGTGCTGCCATGGTTAGTCTCGCTTTTTGCTGACAAATGCATATGTGGGTAGCGTAAGGAGGCCACCCTTGCCTCACCATTCCCCAGCCGACCAAAGGGCCATTTCCGAAGTGCCTAGTCATGCGGGTGTTCCGGACAGCCTTGCGCTGGATCAAGCAGGCGCGTCGCGCCCGGATGCGGCCGGAGTTAATATGTATTTCAAATACACGTTCAAACCCGCAACGCGGCGCACCCTGCGCGCACTGGTCACATCATGAGCACCCTGCTTTCCATTGAAGAACCCGCAAAGAAGCCGCGCCCCGCGCCGCCCGAATGGCGCGCGTTCACCGAAATGGGTTTCCGCCCGCTATACCTGGCGGGCTGTTTTTGGGCCCTGTTCTCCGTGCTGCTGTGGGTGCATGCGCCGGCGCGGCTGACCGGCGTGCTGAACGGCATGTTCTGGCATGCGCATGAAATGCTCTGGGGCTTTGTCGCCACCATTGCCGTGGGGTTCCTGCTGACGGCAGGCGCCAACTGGACGGGCAAGAATCCGTTGCGCGGCGGCCCGCTGGCGGCCCTGTGCGGGTTATGGATCGTGGCGCGGGTGGGCTATCTGATGCCGGGTCGCCCGGCATTTGTTGTTGCGGCAGCTGCCGACCTGCTCTTCTTTCTGTGGGCGGCCGGGGCACTGGGACGCGCGGTCGCCGTCACCCGCAATCAGCGCAACTATGGCGTTCCGTTGCTGCTGCTGGCGCTGGGCGCGACCAACGGGCTTTATCTGTGGGCAACGGTCCAGGGCGACTACGTCACGCTGATGCGCTTTTTCAACGCCGGCCTGCTGTCGATGGCCGTGCTGACCCTGCTGATCGCACGGCGGGTCATGCCCTTCTTCGCCAAGCGCGCTGTCGCTGGTCTGGACATTCCGCCCCATACCAAGAGCGGCCATTGGCAGCTTGGGTTTGGCATCATTGCCATCGCTTGCCTTCTGGCCGGGGTGCAGCAGGTCGCCGCGGCGGCGCTGGCGGCTAGCGGCGTGATCGCGCTGGTGCAGTGGGTGTCCTGGAAGCCGTGGGCCGTGCGGCGCGTGCCGCTTCTGTGGATCCTCTATGCCGGTTATCTGGGCCTGGGCATCGGGCTGCTGGTGGGCGCGGCCCAATTGGCGGGCTTTGTCGTCCGGCAGGCGTGGCCGGCCCACGTCATCGGCGTGGCGGGATTTTCGGTGCTGATTCTGGGCATGGTGACGCGCACCGCGCTCGGCCACCTGGGCCGGCCGCTGCACACGGACCGCAGCATGGTCGTAAGCTACGCGCTGATGATCCTGGCGGCGTTGCTGCGGCTGGCGGCGCTGTTGCCGACGGCCGCCACGCTGGGCCTGCTGCATGCGTCGGCCACGGCGTGGGCGCTGGCTTTGGGGCTGTACCTGTGGCGGTTCTTCCCGATGATGATCCGCCCGCGCGCGGACGCGGCCGCCAAGCAGGCGGCGCCGGTCATGCGGGTGATGCCGGTATCGCGGCCGAAGGGCTGAGACGCGTCAGGAGCGATCTTCGCGCCGTTCCATCGCGGCGACTTCGCGGCGCATTGCCTTGAGCCACGCCTTGAGCAGCGATTCGTCCGAGAACTGCATGACCTCGTGCTCCAGTTCCTGGATGTACTCCTGGATATCCTTGAGATCGTCGTCCAGTTCGCCCATCACCGCGTCCGGTTCGAACGTGGCGAACGGGTCCAGTTCGTAGCGCAGCTTGAAGCCTTCCTCGGCGAACTGAACCTGGCTCAGCACGTCGTCGAGCTGGGCGGTGAGCACCGCGTTGGTCTCTTGCAGCCGATCATCCGGGATGTCGGCCGCGGCCTGCACCTCGGTACGCAGGGCGGGATCCTGGGCGGACTGGGCCTGGCGCGCGCGTTCGGCGTCTTGCAAGGCCTGCCACGCGACTGGGTTCGTCACGGTCGGGATCTTCACGACACGCGCGTATTCCAGCAGTTCTTCAGCGTCCTCGTCCTCGTACTGATCCTGGATGATCTGCAGCAGCTGCATGGGCGACATCGAGTTCAGGTCGGCCACGTCCAGATCCAGCGCATCGGCCAGTTCCTGGCCGGCGCTTTCGGTCAGTTCAGCCAAGTTGGCGTCATAGTCCGACCCACGGTGCTTCTTGTAGAGCGTCTTCAAGCGCGCGGTGTCGCAACCAGCCGGCAGCTCGCTCTTGGTGGCCAGCACCAGCAGTTCTTCCGAGAACTCGGTGACCAGTTCGGAGACGAATTCGCGCTCGGCCTTGGACAGACCCATTTCCTTGTACGCATGGTCAAAGCACAGCACCAGCTTGTAACGAAGCTGGTTGAGCTTTTCTTCGAGCGGCCGCAGCGTCTCGGTGTATTTGCGCTGGTAATCGGATTCGATCGACTGCCATTGCGCCAGCCGGGCCCGTTCGGCCGCCAGCCGTTCCTGCAGGCGATCACATAATTCACGCGGACTTTCGAAGGATTCTTTGCTCATGACCCACTCCTCTTGCAAACCGGGGTATTGAAAACAGCCGCCACTCTAAACGATACGCGCAAACCCTTCTTGAAAATCAGCGTCAATAACGCTAATCATTATTATTAATATAGAATCTCGGCTGTCCGCTATCCCCTTGCCTGGCAGCCCTGATGTCCCTGCGCTTCCTAGCGGGCCCCACCCCCTCACGCAAACGCCTGATCCTGATCGCGGCCGCCCTGGCGCTGGCCCTGCTGATCGGTGCGGCGGTCTGGCTGGCGGGCAATAAAGGCCCGGCCGCTCCTCCTCCCCCCAACTATGGGAAGCTTCCCGTCGCGGTGAGCGTCGCCGCCGCGCGCACCGGCCCGTTGCAGCGCGACTTGCACGCGCTGGGCACCATCACGCCGCTGGCGCAGGTGACCGTGCGCAGCCAGGTCGATGGCGAACTGATCAAGCTGCACTACACCGAAGGCCAGGCCGTCTCGCAAGGCCAACTGCTGGCCGAGATTGACCCGCGCCCCTTCCGGACCGCGCTGGCGTCCGCCGAAGGCGAGTTGGCGCAGACGCAGGCGCTGCTGGACAACGCCGAAGCGGACCTGCGCCGCTATCGCAAGCTGGCGCGGCAGGAAGCCGTGGCGGGCCAGCAGCTTGATACGGCCGAGGCGCAGGTGCGGATGTATACCGCGCAGCGCCAGAAGAACCAGGCGCAGGTCGCCGACGCCCGCCGCCTGCTCAGTCTCACGCGCATCGTCGCGCCGCACGCCGGCCGCGTGGGCTTGCGGCGCGTGGATGCCGGCAACCACGTGCGCGCGGCAGACGCCGACGGGCTGACCACGCTGGTGCAGATGGCGCCCACGTCGGCCCTATTCAGCATCCCGGAGACCCGCCTGGACATCCTGCGTCAGGCGCAGGCGAAAACGCCGGTGTTGCGCGTGCAGGCCTGGGACGCCGATGAGCGCCGCATTCTGGCCGAAGGCACGCTCGAGGCGCTGGATAACCGCATCCAGGCAGCCAGCGGCACGGTGCGGCTACGCGCCCGCTTCGACAATGCCGACGAGTCGCTGTTTCCCAACCAGTTCGTGAACATCCGGCTGGCCGTCGTGCAGCAGGATGACGTCGTGACGATACCCACCGCTGCGGTGCAATTCGGCTCCGAAGGGTCGTTCGTGTTCGTCATCGGCGACGACAACCGCGCCACCCGGCGCGTGCTGGAACTGGGTCCGGCGAACGCGGGCCGCATCGTCGTGCTGGCAGGCCTGGCCGCGGATGAGCGCGTGGTGGTCGAGGGCGTGGACCGGCTGCACGATGGACGAGACGTGCAGATCGTGGAGCAGCAAGATCAGGACAAGGAACCCGCATGAGCCTGTCTCGCCCCTTCATCCTGCGCCCGGTCGCCACGTCCTTTCTCATGATCGCCCTGCTGCTGTCGGGCATCCTGGCCTGGCGCCTGCTGCCCGTGGCCGCGCTGCCGCAGGTCGACTACCCCATCATCCAGGTCACCACGCAGTATCCGGGCGCCAGCCCAAACGTCACGGCGCGCGCGGTCACGGCGCCTTTGGAAAGGCGCTTCGGGCAGATACCGGGTCTGAAGCAGATGTCGTCCACCAGCGGCAGCGGCATCTCGGTCATCACGCTGCAGTTTGCGCTGGACGTGTCGCTGGGCGTGGCCGAACAAGAGGTGCAGGCGGCCATCAGCGCCAGCGATTCGCTGCTGCCCAACGACCTGCCCACGCCGCCCGTGTACCGCAAGGTCAACCCGGCGGACGTGCCGATCCTGACGCTGGCCGTCACATCGGATTCCCTGCCCCTGCCCAAGGTCTACGATCTGGTGGACACGCGCATGACGCAGCGGCTGTCGCAGTTGTCGGGCGTAGGCATGGTCAGCCTGGCGGGCGGACAGCGCCCGGCTGTGCGGGTTCAGGTCAATCCGATGGCGCTGGCCGCGCGCGGCCTGCAACTGTCGGACGTGCAAGAAGCGATTGCCAAGGCCAATTCCAATCAGCCCAAGGGCAGTTTTGACGGCCCCGTGCGGTCCGTCATCATGGACGCCAACGACCAGTTGCAGAGCGCCGAGGAATACCGCGAGCTGATCGTCGCCTGGAAGAATGGCGCGCCGGTACGGCTGGGCCAGATCGCGACCGTGGAGGACGGCGCCGAGGACCGCTACCTGGCCGCGTGGGTGGATAAGCAGCCCGCCGTGCTGATGAACATCCAGCGCCAGCCCGGGGCCAACGTCATCGCGGTGGCCGACCAGGTCAAGGCGCTGCTGCCGCAACTGACGGCCAGCCTGCCCGCCGCCGCGCAGGTGCGCATCCTGACCGACCGCACCGAGAGCATCCGCGCATCCGTGCGCGGCGTGCAATGGGAACTGGCGTTTGCCGTGGGGCTGGTGGTGCTGGTGACGTTCCTGTTCCTACGCAACCTGCCCGCCACGCTGATCCCCAGCCTGGCCGTGCCGCTGTCCCTGATCGGCACCTTCGGCTTCATGTACCTGGCCGGTTTTTCCACCAACAACCTGACGTTGATGGCGCTGACCATCGGCGCGGGCTTCGTGGTGGACGACGCCATCGTTATGCTGGAGAACATTGCGCGTTACCGCGAACAAGGCCATAGCCCGATGGCGGCCGCACTCAAGGGTGCGGGGCAGATCGGCTTCACGCTGGTGTCGCTTACGCTGTCGCTGATTGCGGTGCTGATTCCGCTGCTGTTCATGAAAGACGTGGTGGGCCGGCTGTTCCGCGAGTTCGCCATTACGTTGGCCGTCGCCATTCTGATATCGCTGGCCGTCTCGCTGACGCTGACGCCCATGATGTGCGCGCGGCTGCTGCCGGCGCACGAACCGTCGCGTCCCGGCCTGCTGGACCGCTTGCAGGTGCGCTACGCCGGCTGGCTGGACGTAACGCTGCGCCACCGGCGGCTGACGCTGCTGGCGATGCTGGCGACTGTGGTGCTGACCGGGCTGCTGTATCTGGCGGTGCCCAAGGGCTTCTTTCCGGCGCAGGATGGCGGCGTGCTGCAAGGCGTGACCCAGTCGTCGCAGAGCACGTCGTTTGACGCCATGTCGCGCCGCCAGCAGGCGGTGGCCGAAAGCCTGCTGGCCGATCCCGACGTCGCCACCCTGTCGTCCTTCATCGGCATCGACGGCATGAACGCCACGCTGAACACGGGCCGTCTACTGATCAACCTGAAGCCCTGGAACGAACGCAGCGCGCCGCTGGCCGACATCATGGCGCGTCTGGACGCGCGGGCGCGCGACGTGAACGGCATCTCGCTCTACCTGCAACCCGTGCAGGAGCTGAACATTGAGGACCGCGTCAGCCGCGGCCAGTATCAATTCAGTCTGACCTCGCCCGACAGCGCGCTGCTGTCGCGCTGGACCACCGCGCTGATGCAGCGGCTGGCGCAGGCGCCCCAGCTTGCCGATGTGTCTTCCGATTTGCAGGGCGGCGGCCGCCAGGCCTACCTGGAGGTTTCGCGCGATGCCGCCGCGCGCCTGGGCGTCACGATGGACGACGTGGCGCAGGCACTGTACAACGCGTTCGGCCAGCGTCAGGTCGCCACGCTGTTCACGCAGTCCAACCAGTACCGCGTGGTGCTGGAAGTGGACCGGACGATGGCGACCAGCCCCGAGGCGCTGGAACGCATCCACCTGCAGACGGAAAACGGGCAGGCCATTCCGCTGTCCGCGCTGGCGACCGTCAGCGAGCGCGCCGCGCCGTTGGCGGTGAATCACTTGTCGCAGTTCCCCGCGGTGAACCTGTCCTTTAATCTGCCGCCGGGCGGATCGCTGGGCGAAGCCATTGCCGCCATCGAAGCCGCCAAGCAGGAAATCGGTATGCCCGAGAGCGTTGAACTGCGCCTGCAAGGCGCGGCGTCTGCGTTCGAGGCGTCGCTGTCCAACACGTTGTGGCTGATGCTGGCCGCAGTGGTGACCATGTATCTGGTGCTGGGCATGCTGTACGAAAGCGCCATCCACCCGGTCACCATCCTGTCCACCCTGCCCTCGGCGACCGTCGGCGCGCTGCTGGCGCTGCTGATCACCGGCCGCCCGCTGGATTTGATCGCCGTCATCGGCATCATTCTGCTGATCGGGCTGGTCAAGAAGAACGGCATCATGATGGTCGATTTTGCGCTTGAGGCCGAGCGCACGCGCGGCCTGGACCCGCAGGCCGCCATCCGCGAGGCCGCGCTGCTGCGCCTGCGCCCCATTCTGATGACGACGCTGGCCGCGCTCTTTGGCGCGCTGCCGCTGATGCTGGCGACGGGTTCGGGCGCCGAACTGCGCCAGCCGCTGGGGTGGGTCATGGTCGGCGGGCTGCTGGTCAGCCAGGTGCTGACGCTGTTCACCACGCCCGCCGTGTACCTGTTCTTTCACCGCCTGGGCCACCGCCGCGCTGACGCCGCACCGGCATCCAACGCCCAAGGCCCGGTGAAATGATCCGGGCGTTGCTGCACCGGCCGGTCGCCTGCATTTTCCTGGCGCTGGCGCTGACGCTGCTGGGGGCCGTGGCGTGGCGCCTGCTACCGGTGGCGCCCTTGCCGCAGGTGGACTTTCCAACCATCGAAGTGCGGGCCGACCTGCCCGGCGCCAGCCCCGAAAGCATGGCCAGCACGGTTGCCGCGCCGCTGGAACGCGCACTGGGCAGCATCGCGGGCGTCAGCTCGATGAGCTCGTCCAGCAACCAGGGTTCGACGCGCGTGCAGCTTCAGTTTGACCTGGACCGCAACATCGACGAAGCCGCCCGCGACGTGCAGGCCGCGATCAACGCCGCACGCGCCGAACTGCCCGCCGGCATGCCGGGCAACCCCAGCTATCGCAAGGTCAATCCGTCGCAGGCGCCCATCATGGCGCTGGCGCTCAGTTCCGCCACGCGGCCCGCCGGCCAGCTCTATGACCTGGGCTCCACCGTGCTGGCGCAGAAGCTGTCGCAGATCAGCGGCGTGGGCGAAGTGACGATGGGCGGCAGCTCGCTGCCGGCCGTGCGCGTTCAGGTCAATCCGAACGCGCTGGCGCATTACGGCGTGGCGCTGGACGACGTGCGCGAGGCGATTTCGAACGCCGCCCCGATGGGCCCGCAAGGGCAGCTTGATTCGGCCGGTCAGCGCTGGGAGGTCGGCACCCCCGAGCAGCCGCGCCGCGCGCAGGACTACGACAGCCTCATCGTGCGCTACCAGGACGGCGCCGTGATCCGGCTGTCGCAGGTGGCGCGCGTGAGCGATTCGGTCGAGAACCGCTACAGCAGCGGCTTTCACAACCGCAATCCGGCGGTGGTGCTGACCATCAGCCGGCAGCCGGGCTCGAACATCATCGAAACCATCGACGCCATCAATCAGGCCTTGCCGGGCCTGCGCCAGTTGATGCCGGCCGACGTCGACCTGACCGTCGCGCTGGACCGTTCGCCGGGCATCAAGGCGACGCTACGCGAAGCGCACATCACCCTGGCGCTGGCCGCCGGGCTGGTCATCCTGGTGGTGTGGCTGTTCCTGGGCAATGCGCGCGCCGCCGCCATACCCAGCGTGGCGATTCCGGTCTGCCTGATCGCCACCTTTGCCGTCATGTACGCGTGGGGCTTTTCGCTGAACAACCTGTCGCTGATGGCGCTGATCGTGGCGGCCGGGCTGGTGGTGGACGACGCCATCGTCGTCCTGGAAAACATCTCGCGCCATCTGGAGCGCGGCCTCACGCCGGTCAAGGCCGCGCTGCGCGGCGTGCGCGAAGTGGGCTTTACGCTGGTGGCCATGACCGTGGCGCTGAGCGTCGTGTTCGTGTCGATCCTGTTCATGGGCGGTCTGGTGGAACGGCTGTTCCGCGAGTTCTCCATCACGCTGGTGGCCGCCACCGTCATCTCGCTGGTCGTGTCGGTGGCCATCATTCCGGCGCTGTGCGCGCGCTGGCTGCGGCCCGTCAGCCACGTCGCGGCCAAGCCGTCGCGCATGCAGGCGCTGTTTGCCCGTATCCACGATTGGTATGGCGTGTCGCTTTCGCGCGTGCTTGGCCACGCGCGCCTGACATTGCTGCTGCTGGCCGGCGTGGTCGGACTGAACGTCTACCTATACGTGCAAGCGCCCAAAGGCTTTCTGCCGGTGCAGGACACCGGCCAGCTCATGGGCTTTGTGCGCGGCGATGACGGGTTTTCGTTTCAGGTCATGCAGCCCAAGATCGACCAGTACCGGCAGCTTGTGCTCAAGCACCCGGCGGTCGACGACGTCATCGGCTACAACGGTGGCGGACTGGGCATCAGCAATTCGCTGTTCCTCATCCGCTTGACACCCGCCGCCGAACGCAAGGAGTCGTCCACCGAGGTCATCGACTGGATGCGCACGAACGCGCCGGTGGTGCCGGGGGGCATGTTCTTCCTTAACGTGGATCAGGACCTGCGCATGCCCGGCGGCTTTGGCAATTCCGGCGACCATGAACTCGCGATCATGGCCAGCGACGTGCCGGCGCTGCGGGAATGGGCGCGCAAGATCTCCAAGGCGATGCAGGAAATTCCCGAGTTGCGCGATGTCGACGCACAAGGCGACGGCGCAACGCAGCAGGTCGTGATCAACATCGACCGCAGCGCGGCGCAGCGCCTGGGCGTGGACATGGACACCATCAGCAGCGTGCTGAGCAATTCGTTCAGCCAGCGCCAGGTCGCCACGTTGTACGACGCCATGAACCAGTACCGCGTCGTGCTGGAATTGGACCCGCGCTACACCGAGGATCCAGAAGTCCTGGAACAGGTGCACGTCGTGGCCGCCGATGGCACCCGCGTCCCGCTGACCGCGTTTGCCACCTACGACAACGGACTGGTCAACGACCGCGTCTTCCACGATGGGCTCTTTGCCGCCGTGTGGGTCGGGTTCTCGCTGGCGCCGGGCGTGTCGCTGGAACAGGGCCTGGCTGCCATCGACGCCGCGACGGCCAAGCTGATGGTGCCCGCGTCTATACAGACCCGCCTGGGCGGGGATGCGCGCAACTTCCAGCAGAGCCTGCAGGACCAGCCCTGGCTGATCCTGGGGGTGCTGGTCGCCATCTATCTGGTGCTGGGCATTCTTTACGAAAGTCCGCTGCACCCGCTGACCATCTTGTCCACGCTGCCTTCGGCCGGTGTCGGCGCGCTGCTGGCGCTTCGGCTGGCCGGCATCGAGTTCACCCTGATAGCGCTGCTGGGACTGTTTCTGCTGGTGGGCATCGTCATGAAGAACGCCATCCTGATGATCGACTTTGCCCTCAGCCTGGAGCGGCGTGAAAACCTGACGCCCGAGCAGGCCATCCACCGCGCCGCCATGCTGCGCCTGCGGCCCATTGTCATGACCAATCTGGCAGGCCTCCTGGGCGCCCTGCCCCTGGTGCTGGGCATGGGCGAAGGGTCGGAACTGCGCC
>CBHWAL010000054.1:0-13576 GCA_966111495.1 uncultured Achromobacter sp.
AGGACTGCGCCGGCCCGAACGCGGCCAGTGCCGCGTTGTTGATCAGCACGTTGGCATTGCGGGCGCCGGCGGCATCGATGACCGCATTGCGGCCGGCGTCGGTGGTCACATCCACCACCAGCGCGTCCACGCGTGCCCGATCGCGCGCCCCGGCGCTCAGCGACTGCGCCAGCGCCAGCAACGGCGCTGCGCTGCGCCCGACCAGCAGCAGGCTCGCGCCTTCGTCGAACAGCCGACGCGCAATCGCACTTCCCAGACCGCCCGCGGCGCCCGTCAATACGACGGACGCGTCGCGCGGGCTCATGCGACCTCCTCTTGCGATGACGAGCGCGGCAGGGAGCGGAAGATCGCCCCGTAAAGTCCATAGAACATGTTGGCGGCGTGGACCACGGCGGCCCGGTCGGCGTCATCGTCCAGGCGGTTCACCAGATCGGCGAAGTGCGCGGTGTGCTCCTGGTCCAGCGTGCCGTGAGACCGCAGATAGCTGAAGGCGCTTGGCGGCAGCGCCAGCGCGCGCTGGATCTGGTCGGCGGCGTTCAACGCCAGCGTGACGCTGGTGCCCTCCAGCACGTGCACCATGCCGAAGAATCCAACCGGGTTCTTGCGCGCGATGGTGTCGTAGGCGTAAGCCACCATGACCTCGGTGGCGGGCCCGGGACCGGCGCGGCGCACCTCGTCCGCATCATGCCCCAATGCGCGCAGGTCATTGAGGATCCAGGCATCGTGGCCCGTCTCCTCCTCGATATATTCATCGAGCGCGGGCTGCATCCACGCCAGGCGGGCGGGCATGCGTGCACGGCACGCGTGCATCAGCGGCACGGTATGGCTGACGTGGTGATAGGCTTCGCGCAGAAACGCCGCATAGGCAGGCCGCGCGACCTGTCCGCGCAGGCAATCCTGGATGATGGGTGTGGCCACCAGGGCCTCGCGGGCCTCGCGCGTCTGATCAAGCAACTGTTCGAAAAAGGTCATGATGGGTCTACATCAACGGTTGAGCGGAAACCCGCGGAAAAGAGATCGGCATGCAGGTCGGCAACGGCCAGTCGGCGCGGACGCCCATTCACGGTCGCCAGACCGCTGGTGGAAGAGAACTCGGCCCGCGCGCGCATCCAGGACCCGATCCGGGCATAGTCCGGCAGGCCTTGGTTGACCTCGTCGACACACGCCTGGATGGCGTTGTCGCGGGGATTGCCCAGCGGCCAGATCACGGCGCCTAGCGACGCCTGGCCTTCGCCCAGCACGACGCAATGGGCGATGACGCGCTGGTTCGCCAGGCGCAGCTCGACCCATTCGGGCGACACGTTGCGTCCGTATCCGGTGATCAGCACATTCTTCTTGCGACCGCGGACATGCAGGAATCCGGCGTCGTCGATGCGGCCCAGGTCGCCTGTCGGCAGCCATGCCGAGGACATCGCGGGCTGACCCAGATAACCCAGCGCAAGCGCGCCGGCCACCTCGATCTCACCGTCGGCAGCCACGCGCACGCGTGCATGCGGCAAGGGGCGGCCCGCCGACCCGGGACAGTCCGCGCCGGGCAGGTTCAGGGTTTGCACCGAACACGCCTCCGAAAGTCCGTAGCCTTCATAAGCGGGTATCCCCAGCGCGCGGGCGCTTTCCAGCAGGTCGATTCCCACCGCTGCTCCGCCCACCGCCACAAAACGCAGCGTATCGGGGCCTGCAATGCCTGCGGCCCGTAGCCAGCCCACGTAAGCGCGCAGCATCTGCGGCAGCACGATGACGCTTTGCGCGCGGCCCGCCACGAGGGATTGGTGAAACACGGCCGGATCGAAGCGTGACGATCCCTGAAGCCCGACCTCTTTCAACGGGTTGACGCAAATGGCCGCGCCTTCGATCAGCGGCGCGTAGACGCCGGCGATGTTCTCCAGCAGTACCGGCAGTGGCAGCGCCGTGAAATGGCGGACAATGCCAAGCGGCTGCGTGGCGGCCGCCAGACCGCTCGCCACCGCAAGCATCTCGGCCGCGCCCAGGCACACGCCTTTCGGACTGCCGGTCGATCCGGAGGTAAAGGTGATTTTGGCCGTGCCAGCGGGCAACGGCACCTTGGCGAAAGCGCGCCGGAACAGCGCCGCGTGGCCCTGCCATTGCGCGGCGATCTCAAATCCGAAGGCCTGCAACATGGGCTGCAATGACGCAGGCCCGACGACGGCGTTCACGCCTGCTGCGTCCAGGGTCTCGCGCCACTGGCTGGGCGTGAAGAACAGCGGCAGGGGCACGTGCACCACGCCCGCTTGCAGGCAGGCCAGATCCAGCACGATCCACTCAAGGCCGTTGTCCATCATCGAGGCCACCACCGTCGCCCCCCGCGCCGCGAGGCTTTCGGCAAGCTTGTCCACACGGACGATGAGCGCGGCGTAATCCGGCCCCTCGGCCGGCGTCTGGACCGCCAATGCGCGCACACGCGCGGGGTCTTTCAACAGCCCAAAGAAATCGGACACGTTCATACGTCCATCTCCGGAAGACGGCCAAGAATGGCGTTGAGCCGACCCGCGAACACCGTCGGCGCATGCGCGTAGTAATTGCCCCAGTCCTTGCGCTCGGCTTCGTTCAGATGATCCGAGGTAGCTGCCGAGATCGGCTGATGCGCCAGGCCCATACGCTGGAACAGATGGTGCAATTCGATGGTGAGCGTGCTGACCGCCCAGTCAAAGCCCTCGGCATGCAGATGCCTCGCCAGCAGCGGCACCAGCAATCTGCCGCCGCCAGGCCGCACGGCGGCGAACTGCCCGGCTTCAACGATGAGGCTGCGTGCGACGGGCGCGCCTTGATCGCGCACGTATTGCTCGATGGGCGCGGACAGATAGCGCTCCAGAAAAAGCGGATCGCTGGCGCTGCGATAGCCCGCGGCCGCGAGGATCTCGCCGTCTCGCTGCACACTGACCAGCGTGGGCAGCCACTCGGTCAGCCGGGCGCCAAAGCGCTGTTGATAACGTTGGTGGATGTAGGACTCGATCCGCGCGCGCGTCGGATCCTCGATGGGATGGATGTGCAGCGTTGCTGGCATATCCCGAGGCCGAGCGGCCATCACCGTCCAGGCGGACGGGGCGAAACATTTGTTGGGGGGCATGCGGTATCCAATGCTTAGGAACTGGTTTTCCCGATACGATGGAGCGCAGCTTAGGCATGGAACCTTAATGAGAAATTAACCGCCCGCGCGGTGTTAACCTCAGTCCTGCACGGCGAGAAGACGATAAATGAGAATTCTCATCATTGAAGACGACCCGCTCATTGGCGATGGTCTTAAATCCGGCTTACGGCTTCTGGGCTATGCCGTCGACTGGTTCTCCAGCAGCCGGGAAGGCGACCAGGCGATCAGCGTCGTGCATTACGACGCCGTGGTCCTTGATCTGGGCCTGCCCGGCGAAGACGGCGTGTCGCTGCTCAACCGCTGGCGCCGCGATGGACGCACCGTGCCGGTTGTCATCCTGACGGCGCGCGAAGCGGTCTCGAGCCGAATCGCAGGCCTGGATGCCGGCGCGGACGATTACCTCATCAAGCCCATCACCCTGGATGAACTGGCGGCTCGCCTGCGCGCGGTGACGCGACGCGTCGCCGGCAAGCCGGAACCCGTCTGGCGTCATGGCGATCTTGACTACCACCCTGCCTTGCACGAAGTGCACTGGAAGGGCCAGAAGGTGGACCTCACGACGCGCGAAGCCCTGCTGCTGGAACTGTTCCTCACGCATCCGAATCGCGTGCTGACGCGCGACTTCATCCGCGACAAGCTTTACGACTGGGAAGCCGAACTCGAAAGCAACGCGCTGGAGGTGTTCGTGCACCATCTGCGCAAGAAGATCCATCCGAAGATCGTGCGCACCGTGCGGGGTTCGGGTTACGCGCTGGGCCAGGTGGAAGCCGACTCATGACATTGCAACGCCGCCTGATCATTGCCGTGCTGCTTGCGGCGCCATTCGCGTGGCTCGTCACCATCGCAGGCACGTACTGGCGCGCCGCCCACGAGATCAACGAGCTCTATGACACCGACATGGTGCGTCTGGCGCAACAGACCATCGCGATATCGGCGCTGATCCCTCCTTCCGCGCAGACACAGCCCGCGCGCGCCCAGTTGCCCGCATCGGACACAGCGGGCGATGCCGGCCTGGGCGATCTGTCGGTGGCCATATGGCGCGGTTCGCAAGCGCCTTTGGTGCTGGATCCCGAAGCCATGCAGTTTCCCCGCAACGAAGACCGCGAAGGATTTGCGGAAAGCATCGTCAACGGGGAACCCTGGCGGCTTTTTTACCTGGACGATTCATCAGGCCAGACGCGGGTCGCCGTGGGACAGCGCATCGGAGAACGCGACGACCTGGTGATCGCCTACGTGGCGGGCCAGATCCTGCCCTGGCTGTTGGGCCTGCCGGTGCTGATCGGGCTGCTGATCTACGCGGTGCGCCAGGCGATGACCCCCGTGCGCAGGCTATCGTCCGAACTGGAACGCCGCAGCCCGGACGACGCCAAGCCCTTGCCGCTGTCCGGCGTGCCGGGCGAACTTACGCCGCTGATCACTTCCATGAACGGCTTGCTCGCGCGGGTTGGCACGCTGATCGAGCAAGAGCGCCGGCTGACCGCGGATGCCGCGCACGAGCTGCGCACGCCGCTGGCCGCGGTGCGGGCGCAATGGGATGTGATGCAGCGCACGCGAGACCCGGACGCGCTGCACCTGGCGCAAACCAGCGTGACGCGCGGGATGGAGCGGCTGGACCGGCTGGTCTCGCAGTTGCTGACGATGGCGCGATTGGACAACGCCAAGAACACCGACTTCGGCGGGTCGGTGGACTGGCGCACCGTCGCCGAGCAGGCCGTCAGCGATTGCCTCTGGATCGCCAATCGGCGGGACGTGGACATCGCGGTTGAATGGCCCGCGCCGGGCGTCCTGCCGCTTCCCATGGCGGGCGACGCCGACGCCTTGGTCATCATGCTGAAGAACATCCTGGACAACGCCATTCGATACGGTCCGCGGCATGGCCGGGTGCGCCTGGCCTTCTCGCCCTCACAGATCTCGGTCGACGACCAGGGGCCGGGCGTCCCGCCCGAGGTGTTGCCGCGGTTGGGCGACCGGTTTCTGCGCGCTGCCGGCAACGAGGAAGCCGGCAGCGGCCTGGGCGTATCCATCGCCCGCCGCATCGCCCATGCGCACGGCATGCGTATTGCCTTTGCCATGCGCGATGCGCAAAGCGATTTTGGCCCGGGCTTGCGGGTGACGATACGCCGAGGCGCATAGATGGCAAGCGCGAGAAGGCACTAGAATCTGCGCTTCACGTTCCCTTCAGGCCGGCCCGGACGGCGGCCGCCGGTCTCATCATGGCCCCCACGCCCGCACCGCCAACCCCGACGACAGGCACGCTGCTTTCCCTGCCCGAAGCCCTGCAACAGGCCTATGCCCACTGGAGCGCCGGACAAGCGGCCCAGGCGGAAATCCTGTGCCGGCGCATTCTGGCCGCGTCGCCGGGACAGGCCGAAGCCTCCCACCTGCTGGGCCTGATCGCGCATACACACGGCCAGCCAGCGCTCGCGCTTGAACTGCTGAAACAGGCATGCCGGACAGACGCTGCGCCAGCGGTCTACTTTGGCAACCTGGCCGAAGTCTGCCGGCAGCAAGGCCTGCTCGCTGAAGGCGAGGCCGCCGCGCGGCAAGCCACGAAGCAGGATCCCGGGCTGGTCATGGCGTGGAGCAACCTGGGGATCATCCTGCAGGAGGCGGGGCGCTCGGCCGAAAGCGTCAGTTGTCTTGAGCGGGTGGCGGAACTTCAGCCGCACAGCCCGGAAGCGCTCAACAACCTTGGCAACGCGTACGTAGGCGTGCATCGTCTGGAAGACGCGCGCCGGCTGTACGTCCAGGCGCTCGCATTGCGAAGCGACTACGCCGAAGGACACAGCAACCTCGCCTTCGTGCTGGGTGAGCTGGGTGACTACGATGCGGCGGCCGATGCGGCGCATCGCGCCATCGCGTGCAACCCGCGCCTGATGAACGCCTACATCAATCTCGCGGGCATCGAAGCGGCGCGGTCGCGGCCTCGCGAAGCGCTGCAGTGGACTGAGGCGCTGCTCGCCTTCGCGCCCACCCCCCCGCAGGCGCTTGAACTGGGCACGCGCCTGCGGACGGCATGCGGCTCGCAGGCTGCAGCAGCCGAAGCGCCGACGGCGCCAGCGGACACGCCGTCAGTCGAGGCGCACCCGGCCGCAACAACCGCCCCAGCCGCAGCGCCGACGCAAGACGTGGACGACTTGGCGCACCGCGTTCGCGCGCTGCTGACTGAACGACAGCACGCCGACGCCGAGCGGCTGCTGCGCGAGAACATGGACCCACGCGGCGCACCCGCCGCGCTATGGCGGCTTCTCGGCCTGACAGTGAAATTTCAAGGACGCGTCCAGGAAGCCGCCGACATTCAGACCATGCTCGCCACAGCCATGCCGGGCAACCTGTCCGCCCGGTTCGACCTGGCCGAAACGCTCTTGCTGCAAGGGAATTTCGAGCGCGGCTGGCCGGAATACCGTTGGCGCTACAGCCTTTCCCACACCGCCGCCATGGACCGCAAGGTGCAGCGGCCGCGCTGGGACGGCAGCCGCATCGCGGGTCAGACGCTGCTCATTCATGACGAGCAGGGCTACGGCGACACGCTGCAATTCATGCGCCTGATCGACGCGGCCCGGGTTCGCAGCGGCGCGCGTGTCGTGCTGGAAGTCCATTCCGACCTGCTGCCCTTCGCCCGGCGGCTGGTCGGGCCGGACGCCTTTCCGCGCGGCCAGATCCCCCCGCCGTTCGACCAGCACTGCGAACTGATGTCCCTGCCCATGGCGATCGGCCTGCGCATGACCGACCTGCCGGGCGCGGTCGGCTACCTGTCGGCCGATGCGGCCCGCGTCGAGAAATGGCGCGAGCGGCTGGCCGGCTTGCCACGGCCATGGGTGGCGCTGGCCTGGGCAGGAAGGCCCACGCATTCCAACGATGCCAACCGGTCTCTTGCCTTGGCGGACATGGCGCCGCTGGCCTTGCCCGGCATTACGTATCTGGCCATCCAAAAAGGGCCGGCCGCGGCCCAGGCTGCCGAGGCGCCGCCCGGCATGAACCTCGTGCCGCTGGATGCAGAGATCGCCGATTTCGAGGACACGGCTGCCATCCTGTCCCTGGCCGACCTGCTCGTCTCCGTGGACTCCTCGCCGGTGCATCTGGCGGGCGGACTGAATAGTCCCGCCTGGGTGATGCTGCCCTTCCTGCCCGACTGGCGCTGGTTGCTGCACCGGTCCGACACACCTTGGTATCCGTCGCTGCACCTGTTCCGCCAGCCCGCTCCGGGCGATTGGAAGACGGTCCTGCACGACGTCGGGCAGGCGCTGGCCAAGCGCTTTCCGGGGGCTGAGGCCTGACCAGCAGGGCGCAACCGCCCCCCGTGCCGCCGCGCCGGCCATGCCAAGGGAATTTAGGCCTGTATTTCGCCCTTATTGCACGCTTTAAAGATGTGCCTTCGCCGGTAATGTGCGGGGTGAGATCGTGCGCCCACCGAACGGCCGCCAGTCCGACTCCATACCCCGGCGCCTACCGCGTGGATTGCCCCCCTGCTTCTCCGGTTGCCGCCTGATATCCCACGACATCGCCCCAGGCGGGAGCTTGCCTTGAAGCTGAAACACCAAAAAAAGCGTACCAACTTCGTTCCCTCGGCATCCGCGCGGGCCGGCTCGACGGCGGTCCCTGCCCGGTCGGTGCAAATTCTGTCGGGTGTTTCCCTCGTGGCCGCCAGCCTGCTTCCCGGCATGGTCCATGCCGCGCCGTGCGTCGCGCTTAGCTCCTCGAGCAACTCGACCGTCGTAGGGGCCGTCAATTGCATCGATTGGACGCTAGGCAACATTACGATCACCGGCAATGGAAGCCTTTCCGGCGAAAACATCGGTTTGCACGCCGCCCTCCCCGCCCCTGGCGCCTTACTGGCGAACTCCGGCACGATCGTTGGCACACTGGCGGGCCTGCAGAACGACGGCGTTCTGACTCAGGTGCAAACCAATGGCTTGATCTGGGCCACCGGAACCGGCGTCACCGTGGCCGGCATCCTGAATACAGGGTCCGGAAGCATCACCAGCGTGGTCAACAATACGGGCGGCTCCATCGTCGGCTCACGAGCCGGTATTTTCAATGAAGGCAGCATCGCCACGATCAGCAATGCCGGAATAATCAACAGCAACAGTTCCTCCGGCGGGACGGTTGCAGCCATCTGGAACGATGGCGGAACGATCGGCAACCTGACCAACACCGGCACCTTGCAAAGCGCCAACATCGGCGGTGTCCTCTCAGGTTTCGGTGTGGTCACCGAAAACGGCGCCATCGAAACGCTGCAAAACAGCGGGACCATTACCGGCATGGTGGGCGTGCTGGTGCAGGACAACGGCCGGGTGGGCGCGCTCACCAATTCCGGGACCATCTCGGGCGACATCGCCGGTATCTTCATGGAATCCAGCAGGGCCGGCACCATCACCAACACGGGCCTGATCGCGGGCGCGCCCAGCAGTGCCATGGGGGGGACGATCGGCACCGGCATCGACCTTTCCCGCGCCAGCAACGTGAGCTTGCTCGCCAATAGCGGCACCATCACCGGCGGCAGTGCGGCGATCCAGATCGACGGCAACAGCTCGATCAGCACGATCACCAACAGCGGTCTCATCGCGGGCGACCTGACCTCCAGCAGCACCGTTTCCCTCGGCATCTCCGGCGGCAGCGGCAACGTCGTCGGCACCCTCACCGGCGCGAGCGGCGGCCTGGGCGTGGCCGACAAAGGCCTCATTAAGGTGACGGGTGCAAACCTGTATTTTTCGCGCGGCAACCTGTTGTTGAACGATGACATCGCTGCGGTGGGCCGTTCCGTCATCAACTACGGCGCGACCCTTCAGATCAACAATCCCATCACCGTCACGGGCAACTACTCGCAGACCGGCGGTGGACTGGCCTTCAATGTCGTCGACACCAGCAGCTACGGCTACATGGATGTGAACGGCTCGGCAGCCATCAGCGGCGCCGCGATCAGCCTGGGCGGCACCGGGTTGGCGTTCGGTCAATCCTATACCGTCGTGCGTCCGACTGGCTCCAGCACCTACGCCAACAACACGGCCTTCGTCTCCGTCAACAATGGCCTGCTCGCACGTCTGAGCAATGTGAACGGCGCGCTGACCGTGACGCTCCTCCCCGACCCCAGCACCCACTACTGGGACGGCGCCAACACTGTGGCCGACGGCACAATTGCCGGCGGCTCCGGCACCTGGACGGCGAACGGCACAAACTGGACCACGACCGACGGCACCACCAACTATGAGCTCGACCAGACCTATGTGCGCCCCGTGTTCGGCGGGAAGGCGGGGACGGTGACGGTCGATGGCAGTCAAGGTGCGATCGCGGTAAACGGCATGCAGTTCTCCACAGACGGCTACCGCGTCACCGGCGACGACATCGGGCTGGCGGCGGCCTCCTCGGCTATTGAAGTCGATGGCAATGCCACCGCCATCATCGATTCCAGACTGACCGGGACCGGCGCGCTGGCCAAGACCGGCAGCGGCATGCTGATCCTGAACGGCGTGAACACCTACTCGGGCGGCACCTCGGTGTCGGCGGGCACGCTGGAAATCGGCGATGCCGCCCATCCCACCGCCAGCATCCTGGGTGACGTTGCCGTCGGCAGCGCCGGCACGCTGCGCGGACACGGTTCGATCGGCGGCAACGTGACCAACGACGGCATCGTGCGTCCCGGCGGCTCCATCGGCACGCTGACGATCCTGGGCAACTACACGCAGTCCCCCACCGGCACGCTGTTCATCGACGTCAGCCCCACCGCCGCATCGCAACTGAAGGTCGGCGGCACCGCAGCCCTGGGCGGCACGCTGAATGTGCTGTACGGCCCTGGCACCTACAGCGCGACGTCCTTCCGCATCGTCGACGCAGCAAGCGTCACGGGCCGATTCGCTTCCGTCACGAGCAACGCGCCGGCCGACCTGGCGCAGAGCGTGCAGAACCTGGCCGACGGCAGCACCCTCACCCTGGCCCCCGGCGCCAGTGACGGCGGCGGGCCGGTCATCATCGCCCCCACCAACGCCACGATCTTCGGCGCGGTCGCCTCGGCCGCCATCCGCGAAGGCCAACGTGTGAACGATACGCTGCTCGCACGGCTGGGCCAGGAGTGCGCCGACGCCGCGACGGACGCCAATTGCGCGCGCCCGGGCCGCCAGGCGTGGGCCCAGATCGTCTCCAATAGCGTGAACGTGCGGGGCAACGATGACGCCCCCAGCTACAAGGATCGCCATTACGGCTTTCTGGCCGGCCTGGATCAACAGGTTGGCGCGTGGACGGTCGGCGTCGCGGGCGGCTACAGCCACGTCGATGTGACCGAAGACGAGGCAACCGGCAAGATCGACACCCTGCGCATCGCGGGCTACGGCAGCCGCCGCGTGGGCGCGGTCACCGTCGCCGCGACGGTCGGCGCCGCCTACGACTTCCTCCAGACGCGCCGGTCCTTCCCCGGCCCGGGCAAAGCCCGGGGCGACTCGGACGGACAGGAGTTCACCGCCGGCCTGCAAGCCAGCCTGCCGCTGGCTGCGGGTCCCGTCACGATCACGCCGCGTCTCGGCCTGCGCTATCAGTACCTGCATACCGAACGCTTCAGCGAAACGGGGTCGACCAGCCAGAACCTGGATGTCGGCGCACAGGACTTCAACAGCTTGCAGCCCTATGCGCAACTCGTCGTGGGCGTCCCCTTCAGCATGAAGTCGGACAAGCCTGCCATCGTTGAGGCCCGCGTCGGTTACGCCTACGAAACCCTCGACACCAACCGCGAATACCGCGCAACGGCGGGCGACGGCACCGGCTTCACGCTGCCCGGCGTGGCGCCTTCGCGCGGCATGTTCTCGGCAGGCCTGGGTTTGACGCTGCCCGTCAGCAAGGCGATGGATCTGACCGCCAGCTACGACCGTCTGTTCGACACCGGCAACGTGTCGGGGCAGACGTTCCAGCTGCAAGCGACGTACCGGTTCTAAAGCACGGCAGCATTCGCGCTTTCAGCCGCGGTAAGAAACAAGGCCCACGCAATGGCGTGGGCCTTTTCTTTGAACTCAGGCAAACGCCTGCTTCGCCTTCCGCCGCCCCCAGCGCCGATACCACCACGTCAGCCCCGCCCACACCAGCGCCCACGCGCCCAGGATCGCGGCATAGAAGGGCCAGAAAATAAAGGCGGAAACATCGTCCCAGCCCGGCGCCGTACGCTTCAACCCGATGGGCGCGCTGACTTCCAGTTCGATCTGCTCGCCCTGCAGCGCCGGCCCGGCCTCTTGCACCGTGAAGGTCAGATTTGACGCCCCCTTCGCCAGCATCGGAAAGCCCGGCGCGGTCTCAAGCTGCGCGTCGTCGGCAGGACTTTCAGGCCAGAGCTTGCGATAGAAATGCGTGGCGCTGGCGCCGCTGCGCGGCGCCGCGCTCACCACGATGTCCAGCCCCTTGCCATCGCGCACATGGATTCGCACTGGTTCTCCGGGGTTGATGATGCGCGGCTTCGCGTCCGGCGCGTCGATTCGCGTTGCGGAATCTCCCAGTTCAGGCCGGTCCCGGCCCATCGGACCGCCAAAACGCGCCTCCATCCAAAGCGGCGCTTCGCGGATGCGGTAAACCTCGGCGCGCGCCGTCTGACCGGGCGTCAGCGTGATGGGCGCGAGCGTCGCGTCGGCAGACGGTATGTACCGCGCCATGCCCACTGCGAACCACGCCATGGCGGCCAGCCAAAGCACCCAACCAACCGCCAACGACATTTTGAAAACCGCGCGCCACATATCGAGTCTTCCCGGATTTGCGAGCGTCACAGCGTACCCGATTTGAGGCGGACAGTTGACGCGCAATGGCACACGGCATGCAGACACGCCCCACGCGTCAAAACGGCACCATGACCTTCAACGTGCCGCTATTGCTGCGCACGCGCTCCGAAAACTGGCCGTCGTACTGCAGGCGGAAATCCACGCCTCCCGCCCGCGCGACGTGCAGGCCCGCCCCCACCTTGCCCACGACATTGTCGATGGGCAGCGCCGTGTCGAACGATCCCGTGCCGGCCGGCGCGCCGCGCAGGCGCGCGGTCGACGTCCAATCATCCTTGGACAGGAAAGACACGCCGGCATACACGAACGGCCGCAGGACCGCGCCATTAGGCAGCTCGGCGCGTCCGCCGAACTCGATCATCGGCGACAGGCCCAGGATGAACTGGTCGCTGCTGTCGACCGACAAGGCCAGCGGATTCGAGCCCGACTCTTTGTATCCCGGCATGCGGGTATAGCTGGCATCGAAGTCCAGGTAGGGCTTCACATACATCTTGTCGAACGCGAAGGTGCGCGCGGCGCGCAGACGCGCGTTGAAGCCATAGACATCGGGACGGCTGGTCAGGGTGTCCTGATATCCCGCGATGCCGATGTTGCGATCCATGCGGTAGCCGCCGTAGCCGCCGCCCACCGCCGCCGAGAACACCCACGGGCCTTCCTCGCGCTTGACCACCGCGCCGACGTAGCCGCTGTCGCCATTGCCGCGCACGCCGCCATCGGAAGCGCGCACCTTGCTGTTCTCATAGGCCATCGAGCCGCCTACG
Source organism: uncultured Achromobacter sp. (assembly GCA_966111495.1). Taxonomy (GTDB): domain Bacteria; phylum Pseudomonadota; class Gammaproteobacteria; order Burkholderiales; family Burkholderiaceae_B; genus Achromobacter. Next base: position 12,612 of record CBHWAL010000054.1, read on the forward strand.
AACCAACCCGGGCTGACTTGACGCTGCCCCCCGAACTGATAGGTCACCGTGTCGTAATCAAAGCCCGCCGTGCCCTGGCTGCCGTCCTGGGTTGTGTAGCGGCCCGTGACCTGCCCCCAAAAGCAATTCTGCTCGCCCGTGAACGCATCGACGCCGGTGAACGTGGGGCACGACATCATCGCGCCGGTGAATTGCCCCATGTTTGCGGCCGATTGCACCGCCGGAGCGGCCGTCACGCCCGGCGACAGGCTGGCGACGCTGTCCCGGTAGGCGCCCGCGCCCTGGCGCGATATCTGATCCAACTGCCCGAACAGCGGCGCCAGCGCGGAATTGCCGCCGGCATCCCAGATGCGCTGAAGCTGAGCCGCAACCTGCCGCTGATTCGACTTCAGGCCCATCGACGGCGCATTGAAGTCCGCCGCCGCCACGCGGATGCGCGTGGTCTGGCCGACCTGGCGCGTGGCGTAATCAAAGACCGGACTGTCCACGGCGTCCACGCTGCCTTGGGAACCGCCTTGCACCGTCAGCACCGGCAACTCGCGATCCGGCAGCAGTGCGGCGGCCAGCACGTCGACCTTGCCGTTCAGATCGCCGTTGCCCTGCACCACCATCTGCGACGAGCGCATCTGGTCGAAATCCACATCGGCACGCAACACTCCACTTTGCGACTGCTTGAAATTGCCGCTCACGGTCAGCGTCTGGAACTGGCCTGGCGAGCCGATCACGACCAGCCCCGAGTTGAAGACGTTGGCCTGGTAGGCGACAGCGGCGTTGGCCACACCGCCCGACTGCACGATGTAGTTGCAGGCGTCATAGGAATCACTGTTGCCGCAATACACGTTGCCGGAGACGGTGCCGTAGACGTTGAAGGTGAGGAAGGACCCCGCCGCCGTCGTGGAATCGCCGTTGAACGTCAGCGCCGTATTCGACAAAGTTCCGATGGCGTCGACGCCGACCACGACGTC
>CBHWAL010000055.1:0-13547 GCA_966111495.1 uncultured Achromobacter sp.
GCGATGCTCAACCTGGTGATCAACGCCTGCGACTCGATGCCCAATGGCGGCGTACTGACCGTTGCCGCGGCGAATACGCATCTGGACGCGACGTCGCTGCGCCAGAGTCCGGATGTCACGCCGGGCGCCTTTGTCGAGGTTACGGTGTCGGACGTGGGGTGCGGGATGTCGCCCGATGTGCTGGCGCACGCGTTTGATCCGTTTTTCACCACCAAGCCGCTGGGCGAGGGCACCGGCCTGGGTCTTTCGATGACCTATGGTTTTGCCAAGCAGGCGGGGGGCAGCGCCGTGCTGGAAAGCGCGGAAGGCGTCGGGACGTCGGTCCGGCTGTACTTGCCGCGGCATCAGGGTGTGCCGGAACTGGCCGCCGATGCGCCGCGGGCGACCGGCACCCAAGCGGCATCGGCCGGCCAGGCCTTCGTCATCGTCGTGGAAGACGATACGAACGTGCGCGAAATGGTGCGCGAGTCGCTGGTCGACATGGGCCTGCATGTGTTGACCGCCGGCGACGGCGAGGCTGGCCTGGAACTGGTGACCTCCACCCGCAACCTGAGCCTGCTGGTGACGGACGTGGGGCTGCCCAACCTGAACGGCCGCCAACTGGCGGACGCGGCGCGCGTGGCGCACCCTGGCCTGCGAGTCCTGCTCATGACGGGTTATGCCGAAAGCGCGGCCAGCGCGGGCGGATTTCTCGAAGACGGGATGGAGCTTATCGTCAAGCCGTTCTCGTTGGACGCGCTGGGCGAGCGGGTGCAGCGCATGCTGGAGCAGAGCGCGGGTCCGCAGCGCGCGAAGTAGAGGTCAAGTGTTTCAAAGGCAGGTAAAAAATGCCCCGCATGACGGACTACTGCGGGGGGAGGAGAGTAGCAGGAGTCAGGCACGGGGCTTGCGACTAGGTCGGGGCATTTCAACCAAGGAGCTTCGCTATGAAACATCGTGCCATGACTTGCGCGTTTGCTTTGATTGCCGGCCTCGCAACTGCCGGCGGCGCCTATGCCCAATCCACGGGCCGCAGCACCCCCCCGACCTCGCCGTCCACGACGCCGAATGACGGGGCTGCCGTGCCGCCGAACACGAAGGTGCCTCCGGGCCAGATTCCGCCTGCCCCGAACGCGGCGCCCAATACGGGCACCACGCCGCCGAACCTGGACAAGAGCGGTCACATGAAGTCCGACAAGAGCCATTCGGAAATGCCCAATCGCAAGCGCGAAGCCAATGACAATGTGCCGAATACCCCGGCCGGCGGCGCTTCGCCCCCTCCGGGATATCCGAACACGGGCGGCAGCAAGTAAGCAGCCCACGCAAAAAGGCTTCCGCAAGGAAGCCTTTTTTTATGGAGCGTGGGGGCTGTTGCATCGGTGTCAGACACCGTAACCGCACAACAATGCCGTCGCGGGTTCCTCCCGCGCCGCGCTTCAATGCTGGCGGCGCAGTTCGGCCGGCGGCACGCGCAGTTGGCCGCGGTATTTGGACACGGTGCGGCGAGCAAGAAGGATGCCGTTGGACGCCAGTTGCTGCGTGAGCGCCACGTCGGACAGCGGCATGGACGGGTCTTCGGCTTCGACCATTTCCTTGATCAGCGCGCGGACCGCCGCTGCAGAACACGAGCCACCCGATTCCGTCGCGAGCTCGCGCGAGAAAAAGTGGCGAAATTCAAAGACGCCGCGCGGGGTGGTCATGTACTTGCTGACCGTGGCGCGCGACACGGTGGATTCATGCATGTTCAGGTCGTCGGCCACCTCGCGCAGCATGAGCGGGCGCAAGGCCACTTCGCCGTATTCAAAGAACATCTGCTGGCGCTTCACGATCGCCTCGGCCACCCGCTGGATGGTCGTGTAGCGTTGCTCGACATTGCGCACCAGCCAGCGCGCTTCTTGCAGTTCTTGCGCCATGGGGCTGCGGTCGTCCAGCCGCGCGCGGCGGAAAAGGTCGGCGTAGGCGCTGTGCAAGCGCGCACGCGGCATGGCGCTGCGGTTGGGCAGCACGCGCCAGCGTCCCTGCCATTTGTCGACAAACACATCCGGCACGACGTAGACCGGCGCATCGCCGCTGTAGCGGCCGCCGGGCTTGGGATCCAGGTGCCGGATGAGCGTGCAGGCGTCGCGTAGGGCGTCCTCGGAACATCCCAGCGCGCGGCGCAGGCCGGCGTAATCGTTCTTGCCCAGACGCTCCAGATGATCCTGCACGATGCGCAGAGCCAGCACCCGGGTGCTTTCGTCTTCATCCGGTAACGCCGCCAGTTGCAGCGTCAGGCATTCGCGCAGGTCGCGCGCCGCAATGCCGGGCGCATCCAGCTGCTGCACCAGGCGCAGGGCTGCCATCCATTCGCTTTCGTCGGGAAGCGGATTGATGTCTTCATCGGCCGCGGTGCAAAGCGTGTCCAACGGCGCGCGCAGATAGCCGTCGTCGTCCAGCGCGTCAACGATGAATTCGGCCAACAGACGGTCGCGCGGCTGCAGGTTGTAGTTGCCCAGTTCGAAGGACAGGCGTTCGCGCATCGAGACGTTGGCGCAGGCCCATTGGCCCAGGTCGCTATCGCCGCCGGACGGGGCGTGCGTGGGGTAGTCGCCGGAGTAGGCGGGCGCATCGGGTGGGGGCTCATCGACGTCCGGACTTTCCGAAGCCGCCACGGGCTCCGGCGCCGACTGTCCATCTGCCTCGGTCATCTCGCCGCGGACGCCGGGCGCGGCCGGCGACGCCTCGGGTTCCGATTCGTCCGGATCTTCAAGAAATGGGTTGGTGGCAAGCGCGTGTTGCACGGCCGTGGTGAACTCCAACGCCGACATCTGAAGCAGCTTGACGGATTGTTGCAGACGCGGCGCCAGCGTCATTTGCTGGCGCAGGCGAAGTTCTTGCATCGGGTGGCCCAATCGAGTCTCCTGAAGGGGCAGCCGCCGGAAGACGGCTCATTCCTCTTGTAGACGCAAAGATCGTGCCAGCCTTGTGCGAGGGGCAAAGCCGCGCCGGGAACGCGGCGTGCTGGGAGAGTATTACAAACGGGGTGGTAAGAACTGCTCAGGCGGCCGCGTCGGACCCGTCCTTTTCATAGACATCCAGGCGGTTGTACAGGGTCTTCAGACTGACGCCCAGCGTCTCGGCGGCCAGCCGTTTGTCGCCCGCGTGGTGGGCCAGCGTGGCCAGGATGAACTCGCGCTGGGCGCGCCCCAGCGGCATGCCCACGGGAAAGTTCAGCGAACCCTCACGCATCTGGGCTTGATTGGGGCCCCGGTTGCGTGACAGCAATTCGGCGTCCAGCTCGGTGTCGGCCATGATGTAGGCGCGCTGGATCACGTTGCGCAGTTCGCGAACGTTGCCCGGCCAGTCGTGCGCCTTGATCGCTTCCAGCATGTGCGGGGAAAACGTCTTTTGCGTCCCGTGCTGGGCATTGAGCGTGTCCAGGAATTGCTTTGCAAGCAGCAGGGAATCGTCGCCGCGCTCGCGCAGGGGCGGCACGCGCAGCGGAATCACGAGCAGGCGGTGCAGGAAGTCCTGGCGCAGCCGGCCGTCCGCGACCGAGGCGGCCGGATCCCGGTTGCTGGCACAGATGACACGCACGTTGGCGCGCAACACGTCCGTGCCGCCCACGCGCTGATACGTACCCACTTCCAGCACGCGCAGGAAGTGCACCTGCATGTCGGGCGGCATTTCCGTGACTTCGTCCAGGAACAAGGTGCCGCCGCTGGCAAACTCGAAATAGCCGGCATTCTGGGACACGGCGCCGGTGAAGCTGCCTTTCTCGTGGCCGAAAAGTTCCGCATGCGCCAACGATCCGCTGATTGCGCCACAATTGACCGCCACGAAGGGCTGGTCGCGGCGATCGCTCGCATCGTGGATGGCGCGCGCGACGATTTCCTTTCCCGCGCCACTTTCACCGATAATGAACACGCTTGCATCGGTGGCGGCGGCAAGGGAGATCTGACTCCCCAGCTTGCGCATTTGCGGCGACATGCCGCTGGTGTCTGCGAAAACGGAAGTGGGCGAAGGCGCGGTAGCGCGCGTAGCGGTATTTCGACTAGCCATGCTTGATCCCTAGTCCCGGAAGCGGGCCTGCAGCTCCATCGTAGAGGGCCGGCAGCTATCTGATTGCGACGAGTTGCAAGTATTGGAAAACGTTGGTCGAATCGGGCGAATATTTGCGCCGGGCGACCCCATAGTGACTATTCTCACAGTTATAGAAGGGATACGGAGATAGCATGCCTCACCTGCTGATCGTCGACGACGACGATGCGATACGGGAAACACTGGCCGAAGTCGGCCGCGATAGCGGGTTTTCGGTGGCCCTGGCGGCTAGCGTCAAGGACGCCCTGATCCAGCTCGAACGGCAAGCGCCGGATCTGGTGCTGACGGACGTCCGGCTGCCGGGTGGCAGCGGCATGGACATTTTCAAGAACGTTGCCGCGAGCAGCGCCGAAGTGGTGGTGATGACCGGCCACGGTACTGTCGACAACGCTGTCCAAGCCTTGCGCCTGGGTGCGACCGACTATCTGGTCAAGCCGATCTGCATGGAGCGCCTGGAGGAAATCCTCAAGCGCATCATGATCAATTCGGGCGGCGAGATGCCCGGCACGCCCTTTGAGGAACCGGGCCGTTTTGGCAAGCTGTTTGGCAAGTCTGAGCGGATGCAAGAGCTTTACCGCCAGATCGGGCGCGTGGCGCCCACCACGGTCACCACCTTGCTGATTGGCGAAAGCGGCACCGGCAAGGAACTGGCCGCCCATGCCATCCACGAACTCAGTCCGCGCCGCCAGCGGCCGTTCATCGCGGTCAATTGCGGCGCAATTTCGCCCAACCTGATTGAAAGCGAAATGTTCGGCCACGAGCGCGGCAGCTTTACCGGCGCCGACCGCCAGCACAAAGGCTACTTCGAGCGCGCCGATGGCGGCACGCTGTTCCTGGACGAAGTCACGGAGATGCCGCTCGACTTGCAGGTCAAGCTATTGCGCGTGCTGGAAACCGGGCAGTTCATGCGCGTGGGCACCAATCGCGAAATCGCTTGCGACATCCGCGTGGTGGCTGCCACGAACCGCAATCCGGAACAGGCCGTGCAGGAAGGCAAGCTGCGCGAAGACTTGTACTACCGGTTGAGCGTGTTTCCGATCGAGCTGCCGGCGTTGCGTGATCGAGGTAGCGACATCCTGTTCTTGGCGCAGCGTTTCCTGCAGACGCTCAACGAAGAGTCGGGCAAATCCAAGGCGTTTTCACCCGAGGCGGCCACAGCGCTCGAGCAATACGAATGGCCGGGCAACGTGCGCGAACTGAAGAACTTCGTTCGACGTGCGTTCATCATGGCCGATGGCGACGTGCTGGATCTGGAGATGCTGGTGCCGCTTGTCTCGCCGGGTGGCGAGTCGGCTGGCGGCCAGGTGAGCGTACCTGTCGGGGAGACGCTGGCCGAGGCGGATCGGCGTCTTATCCTGGCGACGCTTGAGCGCTGCAACGGCGTCAAGAAGCAGGCGGCTGCCGTGTTGGGCATCAGTCCCAAGACGCTCTACAACCGCCTGGAGGAATACGCGGCAGCGGGTTATCCGCTGCCGGGCGAGAATTCCCGGACGGGCGGACCGTCCCGGGAATCCGCTTAAGACCGCTTATTTGTTGTAGCGGGTCTTCAGGTCGGCCATGCAGGCGTCCTTGGCATTACCGGACATGGCATCGCACTTTTCCTTGCCGACTTTATAGTCGGCATCGTTGCGCGTCTTTGCCGCGTCATGCGAGGCCTCCGCCTTTTCCTTGGCGGCCTTGGCGTCTGCCTTGGCCTTGTCGCGCGTGGCTTCGGCCTGTTGCTGGCAGACGTCCTTCTGGTTGCCCTTCATGCCGTCGCATTGCTTCCTGTCCATCTTGTATTGGTTGTCGATCTGATCGTTCGTGCGCACGCCAGCGGCGCCAGTCTGCGCGGAGGCCTGGAACGCGAGGACCGAAAAGCACAGGGCAAAAGCGGGGCAAATCGTTTTGGACAGCTTCATGACTGACTCCTTTGGAAAGTGGTCCGATAGTTGGCGGACCTGACAAGGGTAAGAGCAAGCGCCGTGCCCAGCGCCCTCAGGCACGGCGCTTGCGCTGCAAACCGCAACCCGGCCGCCATCCTCGGCTGGGCGCGTTTCAAGGAGAGCATTCATGACGACCCAACACGAACAACAGCCCGGAAAGTCCAAGGCCAACACCCCGAAGGACGACACGGAAGCGTCGAACCAGAGCGGGCAGTTCGGGGCTGACAGGCAGTCCGATAAGGAAGAGGCCTACAAGCGCGAATCGGACAAGGCGCCGAATCGCAAGGGCGCCGAGTTTGAAGAGGGCGGGCAGTATCCGGGCAAGCGGCCTGAAGGGCAGTAACGCGTTTGCGCTGGCGGTTGCGGCCGCGCGGCTTTGCGCCCCGCCAATGGCCGGGGCGGGCGCCTTCGTTCAATAGGATCAGCGGGGCGCTTCGCTCAATTCATCGGCCAGGCGGAACAGCAGCACCACGCAGTACAACGCCGCGATCCCGATCAGGCCGTAAACCACACGCGCCGCCGCGGCATGCGGCAATATTTTCGCGATCACATCCAGATTGACCGCAGCGATCAAACCGCTGTTCAAGCCGCCCGCCACCACGGCGATCAGCGCCGTCCAGTCCAGCGCGGACAGGCTGCGCCTTGGGGTGTCGCGGCCGTCTTCCGGCATTGCCAACGATAACGGCTGTGGCAACACGTCCATCAACGGCGCCGGCTCGTCGGCACCCGGACCGGCAAACAGCTCCTCGCTGCGGGATATTTCCATCGTCTTTCCTCATAGGGGCGGCACGAGCCGTTCGGAATCCGCGCCGCCGATGCGTAGGCGGCTAGCCGCCGTTGCGGACCGGGTCGGGCGCATCGCGCGAGATGCCGGCTTCGTCTGCGTCCGTGATGCGATCGGTCGCCACGTCCGCACCATCGTCGTCCTCGAAGTCCGGTTCCACGCTTTCGCGCTCGCCGGTCGCCTGGGAATCGCTGTCGGTGTGCCGGCGGTCAAACGGCAGGTCGCTGGCGGAATCGGAAGAGTCACTGGGACCCAGGTCGGGCCGGCCGCTGTCGTCGGGATTCAGATCAGTGTCGGGAATACGGGGCATGGCAATCTCCGGATAGGAATGGGCTGCGGACAGGGAACGGTCGTGGGCGTCGCATGTCGTCGCGGACAGGTAGCAAGCGCCATGCCGAAGGGGCAGATCAACCGAGCGAACTAGACCGGGGTGGAGGAGGGCAGGTATGGAAGTTGCTACTGCTTGGGGAATTTTCTACCGGGAGATCGTCATGTCCTTGATTGTCGCTGCACGGTTCCAGACCTTCGACGAAGCCACGCTGGCCGCCCAGAAGCTGTTTGCCGAGGGCTATACCGAGGACGACATCCATACGTTCTACGTCAGCATCGCCGGTGAGCACGGGCGCTTCCCGCTCGGCGGCGACCGTGTCGCCGACCCGGACGCCAAAGGCGGGCATTTCGGCGCGGTCGCCGGCGCGGCGCTGCTGGGTCTGGTGTTTGCCTTGGTGGCTGGGGTGATCGCCGCGCAATTTGCCGCGTCGATCTTCATCACCATCGCCGCGGCTGGCGTAGGCGCCTATATCGGGGCGCTGGCCGGCGCCATGTGGGTGATCGGCCGCAAGAAGCGTGTGCGGACGGCGCCCGGCGAACCCGAGAAATCCCACCCGCCGGTGCGCCAGGCCGGTGTGATGCTGGCGCTGCATGTGGATATCGGCCGCGAACAGCAGGCGCGCCAGATTCTGCGCGAGGCAGGCGGCACGGATATCGAGCGGGCCAATGGCCGTTGGCAAGACGGCAAGTGGCAGGATTTCGATCCGCTGGATCCGCCGCGCCGCGTTGAAGCGCCCACGACCGCCAACTGAAAGCCGCCGCGGACAACACCAACTGAAGGCCGCAGGCCCCGAAGGGAGACATAACAATGAAGCCATTCTCAATTTCCTCGATGGCGGCCGTCGCTGCGGCGGTTGTCCTGGCGGGCGCCGGCTCGCTGAGTCACGCGGCCGAACTTGACGCGTCCGACGCGAGATTCCTGCAGGCGGCGTCGGGCGCGGGCATGTTCGAAGTGCAGGCGGCCGAGCTGGCGGGCAAGCGCGCGCAGGACGCGCAGGTGCGCGCCTTCGCGGCCAAGATGCTGGAACAGCACAATGCCGTGAACAAGGAGCTCAAGGCGCTGGCCGCCGCGAAAAATGTGGCGCTGCCAGATCAACCAGCCGAGCCCGAGCGAGCCACGCTGCACGAACTGCGCGGCAAGACCGGCGCGGCGTTTGACCAGCTCTACATTCAGAAGGCCGCCGTGGACGCCCACGCCACCACCAACCGCCTGTTCGAGACGGCCGCGAAGGCGTCGGAGGATGCGCAAGTGCGTGACTTTGCGGTTCGCACCTTGCCGATGCTGAGCGACCACTATGCAATGAGCCGGGCGCTTCAGCGCGAGCCCGCCGTCAATGGAGACAGGATCCATCCCGCACCCAAGGGCGAAGCGCCGCCGGTATCCCCGGCGTCCCGATCCGCGCCGGCGTCGGTCGTGCCGGAAAAGTGACGTGCGAAGCGGGGCGCGGGGGCAGTGCGCGGCGGGCCTGCCCTCAGTCGCCTGCGCTGCCGGTGATGGGCAGCACGATGCCGGTGATGTAGCTCGAGCATTCGGGCGAAGCCAGAAAGACGTAGGCCGGCGAGATTTCCTCGGGCTGGGCGGGGCGTTTCAGGTCTGTTTTTTCGCCAAAGGACTGGATCTCTTCGGCGCTCCGATCGGCCGGATTCAGCGGCGTCCACACGGGGCCCGGCGCCACCGCGTTCACGCGGATTCCCTGCTCGGCAAGATTGGATGCGAGTGATCGCGTAAACGCATGGATCGCGCCTTTGGTCGACGAATAATCCAGCAGCTTGGCGCTGCCATTCAGGCCCGTGACGGATCCCGTGTTGATGATGGCGTCACCCGTCTTCAAGTGTTCGACCGCCGCTCGCGCCATGTAGAAATAGCCGGTGATGTTGGTGCGCAGCGTCTTGTCCCACTTCTCGTCGTCGATTTCCGCCAGCGTTTCGGTGTGCTGCTGGTAGGCGGCGTTGTTGACCAGGATGTCGAGCTTGCCGAAGTGCTTCACGACCTGCGCCACGGCCTCGTTGCAGAATGCCGAATCCTGCACGTCGCCGGGGATCAGCAGGCATTGACGGCCCTCGGCCTCGACCGCTCGGCTCGTCTCCTTGGCGTCTTCGTGTTCGTCCAGGTACAGCACCGCGACGTCGGCGCCTTCGCGGGCAAAGAGGACCGCGACTGCGCGGCCGATGCCAGAGTCTCCGCCGGTGATGATTGCAACCTTGTCTTGCAGCTTGCCGCTGCCTTTGTAGCCGGGCGCCTGGTACTGCGGCTTAAGCACCATGTCGGCTTCAACGCCTGGCTGCTCGTCCAGATGCTGGCCCGGCATGGGCGGGGTGGGGTGCGGGCGGTCGCCGGTCTGGGCGTTCTTGGTTGTGCTCATGTTGTCTCCCATTGGGCGGCGCGGGATGCGCCTTGCGCCCGGGAGTCAAGCAAACGCCGTTCCCGGCGACCGCGTAAAACTGGCTATTGGCGCCCGACAATGATGCCGAGTAGAAATGCCGCACCCGCCGCCAGCCCGACCGCCTGCCAGGGGCGCGCGTGGATGTACTCCTCGGTGCAATCCAGGGTTTCGCGCATGAGGTCATGGGCGTTGTCGGACGCGTCGCGCAGGCTTTGACGCGTGGCTTGAAGCTGGTCGGTCAAGCGCGCCTTCAAGGCCTCAAGGTCCGTTGCCGAGCTGTCGCTGAGCGTGGCTTCCAGCTCGTCGATCCAGCTTTCCGGATGCCGCGAGCGCCGGTAGGCGCCACGATCGTCGGGGCCGTTCTCGGGGAAGTCGGAAGGCATAGGGGTATTCGTCGTGGCCATCGAAAGCTCCTGACTGTCGGGCGGAAAATGCGCCGTCGCGGCCGGCCCGGGCGGCCGCGTGGCGGGGCGAGGCTTACGCCTCGACCATGTCTCGGCATGCCAGCGTGCAGGCAATGCAGGCGCCTGCGCAGATCTGGCATTTTTCGGATTCGTGCGTGGAGCACTGCCGGGCGCAGGCGTCGCAGACAAGCGCGCACAGGGTGCACAGCGCTTGCGCGAACTCGCCTTCGCGGGCCAGCATGGCCGCGCATAGCCGGCAGACTGCCGCGCAGTCGGTGCACAGGCCGATGCAGGCTCTGAGCTGCGCCGGATTCTGCCGCAGGCAGCTGGCGGCGCACTGGTCGCACGCCACTGCGCATTCATAGCAGGCTTGCACACATTGTTCGAAGTTTGGGTCTCGCATTGCATCTCCTTGTGAGCGGCCGAGGCCGCGCAGCTCCACAAGTGCAGGGCGCCCGGCGGCACATCCGCTTGCAATTTGAAGGTCTTGACAGTTTTTCCCGCGGGCGAGGGGCCGTAGGATGAAGGTTCGCAAAGGCAGGAGATCTCCATGAAACCTTCGTCCGCACCCAAACCCACCCCGTCGGCGCGCGCCGACAAATCCGCGCAGGACAACGCTAAGATACTGCCGCCAAGCGGTCCCGTCGACGTGCCGAATCTACCGGATAAACCCGACGCCGCTACGCCCGATGAGGCCGCGCGCGACAAACGCGAAGTGGTCGACAACAAGACCGAGTCGAACTGGGCCGACGGCTCTGCACCGCAACCTCGGGCCAAGAACGCGCGCTCGTCGATTTTCTGATTACGCATTGGCCGCCTGCTGTTCGTGAAGGAAGGCGAGCAGGCGCCGCTCGTCGGCGCTGAGCCCGCGAGGCCCCGCCGGAGCGGCCTTGCGGGCCGGCAGCGTGCCGGTCAGGTAAGCCTCCATGATTGCGGGGTGCACATAGCAGGCGCGGCAGACGGCCGGCGTATTGGCCAGGCGTTTGGAGACCTGTTTGATGACGTCGACGGCCTCCTGCTTGGCGCGCCGCTCGTCGTCGACCTGGCGCGCTTGCAGCGCAGCGTAGGCCATCACGGAGCCCGCCCAGGTGCGATAGTGTTTCGCCGTATATTCGCCGCCGCCCGCGTTGCGCAGATACGCGTTGACCGCGCCCGAATCGACCGGACGCTTGGCGCCGTCGTCATCCAGGTACTGAAATAGCTGCTGGCCGGGAATGTCCAGGCATTGCTTGATGATGCGTGCGACCCGCCGGTCTGTGACCGTCACGTCGTGCGCCACGCCGCTCTTGCCCTGGAACCGGAACCGGAAGCGGCTGCCGGCCACAGTGGTGTGCCGCCGCGTCAGGGTCGTGAGGCCATACGATTTGTTGGCTCGCGCGTATTCACGCCCGCCAATGCGGATCAGCGTGATCTCCAGCAGGCGGACCAGTACGGAAATCACCTTGTCCTGCGTGAGCCCGGGGATTTTCATGTCGCGCTCGACCTGGCGCCGGATGCTGGGCAGGGCGTGGCCGAAGGACAGCAGGTTCTTGTATTTGGTGGCGTCGCGCACCGCCGTCCAGTCCGGGTGGTAGCGATACTGCTTGCGGCCCCGCGCGTCGCGCGCCGTGGCCTGCAGATGCCCATCCTTCAGGGGGCAGATCCACACGTTCTCGTAGGCCGGCGGAATCGCCAGGGCGTTGATGCGCTGGATTTCGGATTCGTCGGTAACGCGAGCGCCTTTCTGATCCACGTAATGAAACGTATGGCCGTTGACACGCACGCGGGTGTAGCCGGGTTGCGTGTCGTCCACGTAGGTCAGCGCTGCCTCTTCGACGGGCAGCGGATCCGGGTCCTTTTGCGTGCGGGTGCTCATTCAATCTCCGGGTGCGCGCGGTAGCGCCCGCACCCAGCACGCCGCGTTCCCGGACTGGCCGCACCGGGCGGCCGGCGAGTTTGGGCACGGCGCTTGCTGAAGATCGGGTTGGCGATCGTGCCGCCGGAACCCACGCCGGGCCGGCAGCGCCGCCCGCGAGAGAATCTTCACAGGAGAGTGCAATGCAAACCGTCCTGCAATTACATGTGCCGCCGAAGCCGGACCCGATTCCGCCCGGCTCGCCGCCGGGCGATCTGCCCGTGGACCCGGATACGGATGAGCCGGATGTGGATCTTCCCCCGCTGTCCCCGCCCGTCAAGGAAATCGTGCCGCCGAAAGACGCTTGACGCTACGCCCTGAACAACTCGAATCAACAAAAACCAAGGAGTCATTATGTCGACCATCCTGCTGATCATCCTGATCCTGCTGCTTATCGGCGCCGTGCCCGCTTGGCCGCATAGCCGCGGCTGGGGCTACTACCCCAGCGGCCTCTTGGGCATCGTCGTAGTGGTGCTCATTGTGTTGCTGCTGATGGGACGCATATAGCGCCATGACACGCTGATGGCCGCTGGGTGCCCGCTTGCATTCGGCCGGCCCCGTCAGGCGGGACGCCAAAAGGCGCCCGTCCTGGCGCGCACGCCGCGTCGGGCGTAAGATTTGCGGGTTTCAGCAGCAACCTACCTACACCCGCAGCCCCGACATGAGCATCCCCTTACTGATCCTGATCGACAGCGTTCAGGACTATCTTCCCGTCATCGAATCCCAGGGCTTTCGCCCGATCCTCGCCACCACCGACCAAACGCGCGCCCAGGCCATCCGGGACCATGGCGCGGAGATTCGTGCCGTCTTGACCCGGGGCGCCACCGGCTTGCGCGCCGACGAAATGGCCGCGCTGCCGCAATTGAGCATCGTGTGCTCGTTGGGGGTCGGCTATGAAAATATTGATCTTGCGGCGGCGCATACGCGCGGTATCCAGGTTACGAATGGGCCGGGCGCCAATGCCGTGTCGGTGGCCGACCACGCGATGGCGCTGCTGCTGGGCGCCGCGCGCCGGCTGCCGCAGGCCGACGCCTGGGTCCGGCAGGGATACTGGAGCGGCTTCATGGGCCCGCAGGTCAGCGGCAAGCGCCTGGGCATTCTGGGCCTGGGCACGATTGGTCTGGAAATCGCCCGCCGCGGCGCTAACGGGTTTGGGATGAGCGTGGGGTACTACAACCGGCGCGACCGCCCGGAATCCGGCTATACGTACTTCGACAATCCGCGCGCGCTGGCGGCGGCGTCGGATTTCCTGGTGGTGGCTACGCCCGGCGGCGCCGGCACGCATCATCTAGTGGACGCCGGCGTGCTGGAAGCGCTGGGTCCGGACGGATACCTGATCAATATCGCGCGCGGCAGCGTGGTCGACACGGACGCGTTGATCGCCGCGCTGGCCGACAAGCGTATCGCCGGCGCGGGATTGGATGTGGTGGACGGCGAACCGACCATTCCCGAAGCATTGAAGCGGCTGGACAACGTGGTGCTGACGCCGCATAGCGCCGGACGGTCGCCCGAGGCGGTGGCGGCAACCGTTGCCTTGTTCCTGGAAAACGCCACGGCGCATTTTGGCGGCAAACCCGTCCTGACGCCGGTGCGCGATGCGCAGCTCGTGGCTGCGTGAAGCCCGGCGGCCGTTTGCCAACGTGAACGTGGCATCGGCGGATGCGCCGATGCTGAATGCGCCGACGCCGCGTCCTTGGGGACGCGGCGTCGGCGTTTTGCGGCTACGGTGCGGCTATGCCGTCAGTGCGGGAACATGGTTGGCACCGT
>CBHWAL010000056.1:0-13483 GCA_966111495.1 uncultured Achromobacter sp.
CGCCTTGATGAAGCCCAGCGCGGCCGACGCGTCGCCGGGGAACATCTGCACCTCGTTGGACAGCAGCGCCGTCACCGCGGGCGCGGCGCCCTTGTAGGGCACGTGCATGATGTCGATGCCGGTCTGCTGCTTGAGCAGTTCGCCGCCCAGGTGAGGCGTGGTCACATTGCCCGCCGAGCCGTAGTTGTATTTGCCGGGCTGCTTTTTCGCGCTTTCGACGAAGGCGGCCAGGGTGGTATCCGGCAACGACGGATTGACCATGATGACCTGCGGAATGCGCGCCACCAGCGACACGTACTGGATCTTGGAGACGTCATACGGCACCTTCATGACGTGCGGCAACCCGGTGATCGCGCCCGGCACGCCAAAGCCGAAGGTATTGCCGTCGGGCGCCGCACGCACGGTGGCATCGACACCGATGGTGCCGCTGGCGCCGGCCTTGTTCTCGATGACGATGGTCTGGCCAAGGCGCTCGCCGAGCGATGGGGCCAGCAGGAGTGCCAGGTTGTCCACCGAGCCGCCGGGCGGGTAGGGCACGATCAGGCGGATCGGCTGGCTGGGCCAGGGCTGCGCGGCGTGCGTGGCGGGCGCGGCGACGCCGCCCAGGATCATTGCCGCCACCGTCAGTGCGGTTGCTTTCTTCATGTGTCTCTCTCCGGATGCGCCGGCTCGGGGCCGGCGCGTTGTCGTTGTCAGGCGCTTTGCAGGCCCAGAACCTGCTTGGCGTAGATGTTGCGCTGGATCTCGTTGGTGCCGCTGAAGATGGTGGCCGCCAATGCGTTGACGTAAGGCGCCAGCGCCTGCACGTTGCCGTTGCCATAGCCCATGTGCATCGCCGTGCCGCCGTATTCCTCGGCGATCTGAATCAACAGGGCGCCCAGCCGCTCGTGCGTTTCGGTCGCCCAGATCTTCAGCAGCGACAGTTCCGGCGGCAGCGGGCGTCCGGCCTTGGCCATGTCCGCAAAGACGCGGTACATGGCGGTGAGGTCGGCGCTATCGAGCCGCAACTCGGCCAGCCGGTCCGTGAACGCCGGATCGGCCAGCAGGCCGCGTTGCCGTGCAAGGCTGAAGATCTGCTGCAGGGCGTGGCTGGCGTGCTTGGGACTGCCGCTGAACAGGCGCTCGAAGCCCAGCAGCGCTTTCGCGATGCCCCATCCCGCGTTCAGTTCTCCCACCAGGTTGCCGCGCGGCACGCGGACCTGATCGAAGAACACCTCGCAGAACTCCTCGTGGCCCGACAGCGTGCGGATCGGCCGGCGGCTGACGCCGGGGCTGTTCAGATCGACCAGCAGGAAGCTGATGCCCGCCTGTTTCTTGACGGTCTTGTCGGTGCGAACCAGCATGAACATGTGCGTCGCGTCCTGCGCCAGCGTCGACCAGGTTTTCTGGCCCGTCACGACCAGCTCGTCGCCGTCGATCACCGCCTCGCAGCGCAACGCGGCCAGGTCCGAGCCGGCGTCGGGCTCGGAGTAGCCCTGCACCCAGACCGCCTCACCGGACAGGATGCCGGGCAGAAAGCGCGCGCGCTGCGCCTCGGTGCCGTAGCGGATGAGGATGGGGCCCAGCATGACGAGGCCCTGGTCCGGCGCGCGCGCCACGCCGTAGCGTTCGGCTTCCTCGATGAACGCGATCTGCCGGGCCGGCGACAGCGCCATGCCGCCATGCTCGCGTGGCCATGACGGCGCAATCCATCCCTGGCGCGCCAACGTGAAATACCACGCCTTGATCTCATCCCAGTGCAGCCGCCAGGGGACGTGCCGCAGGTGATCGGGATAGTGCGCGCGGAAGAAGCGGCGCAGCAGCGCGCGGAATTCTGCTTCCGGCATGGCGTTCCAGTCCGTATCGCGCGGGAAGTCCGTGCTGCAAGCCTCGTCCATCGAATCGTCCGCCTCGGGCGCGGGATCGGCCGCCCGCGCGGCGGAGCGCTGGCGGTGCGCCGTGGTGTTTCCCAGCCAGGCGCCCAGGTGCAACGCACTGCGAAAGTACAGGCTGACATCGCATTCGTCGGTGTAGCCGATGGCGCCATGTAGCTGGATGGCCAGGCGCGACGCTTCGATGCCGGCGCGCGCCGCGCGGGCCTTGACCCGGCTGGCCGCTGCCTTGCGCGCCGTCACGTCGTCCGGCGCCGCCGCCAGGGCGTTCAGCGCATCGAGCAGGCTGTTGGACGCCAGTTCCACCTGCATCGTGGCGTCCACCAGCCGGTGCTGCAGGGCCTGGAACGACGACAGCGTCTGGCCGAATTGTTTGCGCGTGTTCAGGTAGGCGGCCGAGTCGGCCAGCACCTGCCGGGCGATGCCCACCAGCTCGGCAGATTGCATCAGGCGGCCGTAGTCGAGGGCTTCGTCGACGGCGTCCAGCACGCCCTCGCGCGCCAGCAGCGCGTCCTGCGCCACCACGGCGGATTCGATCGCAAGGTGGCAGGCGGGTGTCCCATCCGCGCGTTCGTGCGCATGCACGGTCACGCCCGGCGTGCCGGCCGGCAGGTAGAACAGGGCGGAACCCGCTTCGCCGTCGGCCGTGATCAGCCACCCGTCCACGTCGACGCCCGCAACGACGTGGCGCTTTTCACCGTTGAGCACATAGGCGCCTTCGCGGGCGGTGGCGGTGACGCCAAAGGCGCCCGCCGATTCTCCGGCTTCGAGCTGGCCTTCCGTTTCCTGCCACGCCACGCCCACCAACCGCTCGCCACTGCACACGTCCGCCAGCAGCCGGTTACGGACGGCGGTATCGCCCGCCGGCGTGATATGTGCCAGCAGCGCCGTGCTCAGCACCCCTGCGCCGACGAGCGGTTCGGGAAGCTGGGCGCGGCCCGCTTCCTCCAGCACGCCCGCCATCGCATGCCAGCCCAGTCCCAGGCCGCCCAGCGCATCCGGCACGCTCATCCCAAGCCAGCCGACCGCGGCGATCTCCTGCCAGTACGCGCGCTCGCCGCCCGCGGCGCGACGCTTGCGTTGCCGCTGGTCGCGGCGCTGCAGGAAGTCGCGTGCGCTGTCGCGGATTTCTTCAATCAGTTCGTGGTCGATGGCGTTCATACGATGCCCTCGGCATGCAGGCGTTCGATCGCGGCGTCGGACAGGCCTAGCTCGGCGCGCAGGATGTCGGCCGTGTGTTCCCCCAGCATAGGCGGCGGCAGGCCGATGGCGATTGGCGTGGCAGAGAAATGAATCGGGTTCCGGACGACGGGCATGGCGCCCAGCGCGGGGTGTTCGACGCTGCCCAGCACCTCGCGGTGCCGCACCTGCGGATCCTCGAACACCTGATCCATGGTGTAGATCGGACCGCAGGGCACGTTGGCGGCCGCCAGGGTCTGGTTCCAGTCGGTGACCGTGCGCGCCAACATCGCTGGCTCTATCAGTCGCGACAGGTCGGCCTGCGCCGCCGCGCGCTTGGGGTTGGTGTCAAAGCGCGGATCGTCCGCCAGCGCGGGCATTCCGATCACGTTGCAGAAGCTGCGGAACTGGGAGTCGTTGCCCACGGCCACCATCAGGTGCCCGTCGCGGCAGGCAAAGGCGCGAAACGGCGCGGTGATCTGTGAGGCCGACCCCATGCGTGCGGGCAGCTTTCCGCTGGCCAGATAGTTCATACCGATGTGCGAGATGGCCGCGATCTGCGCATCCAGCAGCGCCAGATCGATGTGCTGGCCCGCGCCCGAAATCTGGTCGCGATGACGCAGCGCGGCAAGGATGGCCGACACCGCGTAAAAGCCCGCGGTCAGGTCGGACACGGAATAGCCGGCCTTGACCGGCCCCGCGCCCGGCTCGCCGTCCGGCACGCCCGTCACGCTCATCAGGCCGCTCATGGACTGGAAGATCGGGTCGTAGCCGGGCAGGTGGCTGTAGGGGCCGGTCTGGCCGAAGCCGGTGATGGAGCAATACACCAGCCGCGGATTCAGGGCGGACAGCGAGGCGTAGTCCAGCCCGTAGCGCCGCAGGTCGCCCGCCTTGAAGTTCTCGATGACGATGTCGGCCTTCTGCGCCAGCTGGCGCACCAGCTCCTGGCCCTCGGGCCGCGAGATATCCAGCGTCAGGGACTTCTTGCCGCGATTCATCGCGACGAAGGAAGAGGTTTCGCGGCTGGGCTTACCGTCGCGATCGGGCATGGGATAGCCCTGGTGCCGTACGTCGTCGCCGCGGCCCGGGCGCTCCACCTTGATGACGTCGGCGCCGAAGTCCGCCAGCATCTGCGCGGCCCACGGCCCGGAAAACACGCGGCTCAGGTCCAGTACCTTCACGCCTTCCAATGCACGAGTCATGTCGGCCTCCTTATTTGCCCTGGAACACCGGCGCCCGCTTTTCCAGGAAAGCCTGGCGCGCTTCCTGCGCATCCGCGGTCTTTGCGATGGCCGCCGTCATGTCCTGTTCGTAGCGGTAGCCGTCGCGTAGGCTCATGTCTTCGATGGCGTTCAGCGTCTGCTTGGCCAGCACGGTCGCCAGCGGACTCTTGGAGGCCAGCTCGCGCGCCAGTTCCATGGCGTTATCCATCAGCGCGTCGGCGGGCACGCTGGCTTCGACGATGCCCAGCCGGTAGAGCTCGTCGCCGTCCACGCGCAGACCCGTCAGCATCATCCGGCGCAGGCGCGAGTGGCCAAAGAGCCGCATGCCATGGCGGCCGCCGCCCAGCAGTCCCACGTTGATCTCCGGCAGGCCCACGACCGCGGTCGAGGCGGCGATCAGGATGTCGCAGGAGGCCACGATGGCCAGTCCCGCGCCCAGCGCCGCGCCGTTGATTGCGCCCACCACGGGCTTGGCGCATTCGCGGATCGCATGAAAGCACTCCCGCGTGCGGCGCGAGTGTTGCGGCAGATCGCCGGGGCCCTTGATGGTGGCCGAGCGGTTCTTCAGATCGGCGCCCGCGCAGAAGATCTTGCCCTGGCCCGACAGCACCACGGCGCGCACCTCGGGCGTCTCCGAAATGCGGTCCAGCACCCAGCACAGCTCGTTCATCATCTCCGTGCTGAGCGCGTTGACGGACGGGTTGGCCAGCAGGATGGTGGCGACGCCGTCAGCGATCGTGACGTCCAGCGCCGTGTACGGCCCGGCCAGGTTCTCCGGCATGCTCATGTCTCTCTCCTTTGTTGTTCAGATGATCTTGCGGTCGCGATAGTCCTGGATCTGCTCGGCGGACAGGCCCAGCTCCGCCAGCACGTCGGCGGTGTGCTGGCCCAGGAGCGGCGGCGCAGCGTCGGCGCGCAGCGCCGAGCTGCCAAAGCGCAGCGGGTTCATCACCTGCGGCACCGAGCCCGCGGCCGGATGCGGCAGGCGCCGCAGCATGGCGCGGTGCACGACCTGCGGGTCTTCGAACACTTCGGGCACGGTATTGATCGACCCCGCCGGCACGCCCGCCGCCTTCAGCGCTTCCAGCCAATGGGCGCGCGGTTCGGTGGAGAAGATCGCGTCCAGGATGGGATCCAGCGTTTCCTGGTTTTTCACGCGTTGACTGTTGGTGAGGTAGCGCGGGTCCTGGGCCAGCTCGGGCTTGCCCAGCATTCCGCACAGCGTGGCGAACTGCCCGTCGTTGCCCACCACGATGACGATGTCGCCGTCGGCGCAGGCGAACGTGCGCTGCGGCTGGATGTTCGGGTGCGCGGTGCCTGTCCGGCGCGGCACCTTGTTGCCCAGCAGGAAGTTCATGGCCTGGTTGGCCAGCAGGCCCACCTGCACGTCCAGCATCGCGACGTCGATGTATTCGCCCTTGCCCGTCTGCGCGCGGCGCAGCAGCGCGGCCACGATGCCCAGCGCGGCATACACCCCGGTGGTCAGGTCCACGATCGGCACGCCCACCTTCTGGGGACCGCCGCCGGGCCGGTCGTCGCGTTCGCCCGTGACGCTCATCAGACCGCCCATCGCCTGGATCAGAAAGTCGTACGCGGGTTCGGCGGCACGCGGTCCGGTCTGGCCGAAGCCAGTGACCGAGCAATACACCAGGCGCGGATTGATCTTGGAAAGCGCGTCGTAATCCAGCCCCATGCGCGCGAGCGTGCCGACCTTGTAGTTCTCCAGCACCACGTCCGCGTCGCGGCACAGGTCCTTGACCAGCGCCTGGCCCTCGGGCGTCTGCAGGTCGATCGTGATGGAGCGCTTGCCGCGATTGGTGGCGATGAAATAGGCGCCGTCGCGGGTGTCGTGGCCGTCTTCATCCTTCAGGAAGGGCGGACCCCAGGTGCGGGTGTCGTCGCCTTGGCCCGGCCGCTCGACCTTGATGACGTCAGCGCCCAGGTCGGCCAGGATCTGGCTGGCCCAGGGACCCGCCAGGATGCGGCTCAGGTCCAGCACTTTGAGATTCGATAACAGCGGCTGCAAAGCCTTCTCCTTGACTGCGGTATGTGCAGGCAGTCTAGGAGTTGGCGGGCGCTGCGGGAGGGGCCCGCGGGCGCAAAGCTGTTATGCGGTTGGGGAGGTCGCAGCGGCGGCGTCAGCGTCCCGTATTGGGATAGTCAGGCCCGGCATCATGAAAACCGCCGTTGCTGTATGGATTCGCCGCACCGGGGTGCGGCGGGCCGCCAGGGCCGGCGCCGCAGCCGGCCAGAAGCAGGGTGGCGGCAAGAAGAGAAAGCAGGCGCTTCAGGGAGGATGTCATGGAGGTCTCCTGTGTCTGCCCCTCAGCAGACGCGTGGCTCGCAGCGTATGGGCGGATTATAGGCCTGCGGTTTTGGCTTTGATGCGTGGCTTGCCGCAGCGCGCGCGGTATTCATTCACCGGGTCGGAATCCGCGGGTTGAAAGTACGGGTGGGGGTATCCCGCTTCGCGCAACGCCGAGTGCATGCGAACGCCCCACACGCATTCGCGCTGCGCCTCGTCCCACAGCCGCGTCGCCTGGTCTGTTTGACCGCTGCGCCACAGCGCCAGGCCGTAATCGGCCACCATTTCTTCGTCGCGCGGCAGGTCGCGGTAGGCAAGGTGCATCAGGCGCAGGCCTTCGTCAGTCTGGCCGCGCAGGGCCAGAATCCAGCCCAGCGTGCCCTGGTTGTACGGGCGCGGGCCGACGCGTTCGAGCGAGCGGCGGGCCTGTTCCTCCGCTTGCGGCAGGTAGTTCGGGAAGTCCGCCAGGTAGTAGGCAGTGTTGTTCGCCAGGTCCGTGCCGTCGGCGGCGCGTTTTTTAGATTGCCGGGCCTGCAACGCGTTGGAATCCTCCAGCACCAGGTCGGGCATGCCGAGCAGGCGCTCCACCTCTAGCCGCTTGCGCCGGTCGGCCAGTTCGACGGGCTTGAACATGTCCGGGAACGGCCGCTGGCGGGTCTGCAGCAGCCAGTGGCGCGCCAGATCGGTCTGGTTGGCGGCCAGCAGCAGCCGCGCCAGATCCAGCTTCTGCTCGGCGCTGCGGGTGCAGCGCATGGCGCCGATCAGCGCGCGGGCGCCGTCCGCGTCGTTCTGCGCGAACTTGCGGTTGACGGCGTCCAGCTCCGCAAAGCACTTGCTATCGCGCGTGACCTCCGCGTCGATGTGCAGCGACACCGAACCCGCCGGCACGTCGTGGCTGAAGTACGCCGTCGCGCCCTGGCGGGTGGTGTAGCCCAGGTCCACCCATTGTTCACCCCAGCGCTGGTGCATGGTCATGATGTAAGGCCAGCCCGGCAAGGGCTCGGTGGTGCCGCTGCTTTGCAACTGGAAGAAGTGACCCCAGGGGCCGTCGCCGATGCGGCGAATCAGGGTGAAGTCCTCTTCCACATGCGGCAGCGAGGTCCGGATCTGCGCCGTGCGGCCCTCGGCGTCGGTGACGCCGTGCAGGATGCCATCGCCAGAGGGCGTGTCCAGAATCTCGTCGTTCGAGCCGGTCACGAAGACGCGGTACGGCATGTGGGGCGCGGGGGCGGGGCCCTTGCCATCCATGAGGGTGAGCGTGAGGCTGCGCGTGCGGCTTGGGGTGTCTGCGTCAACTGCCGTGTCCTGGACCGCGGCGTGCGCGGCGGGGGCGGTCAGTCCCAGCGCGGCCGTCAGGCATAGCGCCAAGGCCGATGCGCGCCAGGCTGCGCGCGTCGTCGTGTGACAGAGATCGGGGGCGGCGGGTTGCCCGGAACGTTGCTGCAGGTGCTTCATGGGGACTGCCGGTGATGCCAGGCGCGGCGGGCCGCCACGTCTGTAATGGGAAGGACCTGCACAGGGCAGGGCGCCGCGTTGCAGGCGCGAGGCGGATTGTGCATCACAAACGGAAAGTGCGCCGTCCTGCCCCCCCTTGCTTCAACCTATGGCATCCTCCCGCCACCTTCCATGCCCGCCATCCCCGAATGCCCAAACTCCTTCTGCGTACCCTGGACCTGCTCCTCCTGACCTTCGCCGCCGCGCTTTTCGGCGCGTGCCTGACGTCCTTGCTGTCGACCGGCGCGTACGGCTGGATGATTCCGGACGCACCCTACATGTACGAACCCCGCGATTTCTACGCCCAGGCCGTCATGGCGGGGCTGGCGGGCGTGATCGTGCTGGCGTTGGCCGAGCGCCTGGCCAGGCTGCGTCAATCGGTGCCATGGCGTCTTCTCGCGACCTTTGCCGTCGCGCTCCTTGCCCTTTACCTGGCGCCGCCCTCACCGCAGGTGTTCGGCACCACCTGGGCGCCCGGCGAAGCAACGCGGGAATTGTTCCTGGCGCAATGGCGCCTGGTGCTGCCGATTGCGCTTGCGGCAACCGCGCTGCGGTGGGGTTTGCTCCGGGTTTTGCGCTAGGATTGTCGTCACCCAACCCGCCTCCCCCGGAGATACCCCGCATGTCCTCCCTAGACGCCTTTGCCATCACCAAGAAGTGGCCCGCCCAGCATCCCGACCGCATCCAGCTCTATTCGCTGCCGACGCCCAATGGCGTGAAGGCCTCGATCATGCTGGAGGAGACCGGGCTGCCCTATGAGGTCCACCGCGTCGCCTTCGATACCAAGGACCAGTTCACGCCCGAGTTCCTGTCGCTCAGTCCGAACAACAAGATCCCGGCCATCCTCGACCCGAACGGGCCGGACGGCAAGCCGCTGGGCCTGTTCGAGTCCGGCGCGATCCTGGTCTACCTGGCCAGCAAGACCGGCCAGTTCATCCCGGCGGACACGGCGGGGCGCTTCGAGACCCTGCAGTGGGTGATGTTCCAGATGGGCGGCATCGGACCGATGTTCGGCCAACTGGGCTTTTTCCATCGGTTCGCCGGCAAGGATTTTGAGGACAAGCGTCCGCGCGACCGTTACGTGGACGAGTCCAAGCGCCTGCTGGCCGTGCTGGACCAGCGCCTGGAAGGGCGCGACTGGGTGATGGGCGACCAGTACACCATCGCCGACATCGCCATCTTCCCGTGGGTGCGCAATCTGGTGGGCTTTTACGACGCCGGCGACCTCGTCGGCTTCTCGTCGTTCAAGAACGTGGCGCGCGTGCTGGACGCGTTCGTCGCGCGGCCCGCGGTCGCCAAGGGATTGACCATTCCGGGCTGACCGATGGAATTGCGCCAGCTCCGTTACTTCGTGCGCGTGGTCGAGGCAGGCAGCATCGGCCGCGCGGCCATGTCGATCGGCATGGTGACGTCGGCGCTCAGCCAGCAGATCAGCCGCCTTGAAGGCGAACTGTCCACGCGGCTGTTGCAGCGCAGCGCCAGTGGCGTGGTGCCCACGGACGCGGGGCTGGCGTTTTTCCGGCAGGCGCAGTTGGCCCTGCGCCACGCCGACGACGCCGTCCAGGCTGCGCAACAGGCGCGGCTGGCCGGACACGTCAGCGTCGGCCTGCCGTCCACGACGGCGGCGGTGCTGGGCGCACCCTTCCTGCAGGCCATGAACGAACGCTATCCCGACATCCGGCTGCATCTGGTCGAAGCGCTGTCGGGGCACCTGACCGACATGCTCAACGGCCGCCTGCTGGATCTGGCCATCGTGTTCCATGCCGAGTCCGCGCGCCGCTGGAGCGTGATGCCGCTGCTGGACGAGCCCTTGTTTCTCTTTGCCCGGCCCGACATGCCGGGCGTGCCGGCGGGCGGCACGACGCGGCTGGAGGCCATTGCGGACCTGCCGCTGGTGCTGCCCAGCGGCCGCCACGGCCTGCGCGCGCTGGTCAATAACGCGTTCCAGCAACTGGGCCGCACGCCCCGGGTGGTGGCCGAAGTCGACGGCCTGTCGCTGCTGATGGACGTGGTGCAGCAGGGCGGCGCGGCGACGATCCAGCCTAGTTCGGCCACGGCGCGCATCGCGCCCGGCCAGTTGCAGATGGCGCGCATCGACGATGCGCATCTGTTCCGCTCCAACCTGCTGGCCAGCCTGTCGGACGAGGAACTGTCGCCCGCGGCGCTGGCAGCCCGGCTCGTTCTGGCGGACGTGTCCCGCACCCTGGCCCGCGAGGGCAAGTGGGCCGTAGTCGCTCTTCACGAATCGTGAATACCCGTTGACACCTGCCTGATATCGCAGCGGCGCGCCGCTGCGTAGAGTCTGCCCCTTGAACTGGGGAAGATGGCATGGTTGACGTCTTGGTGATTGGTGGGGGCAATGCGGCGCTGTGCGCGGCCCTGATGGCGCGCGAAGCCGGCGCCAGCGTGCTGCTGCTGGAAGCGGCGCCAAGGGAATGGCGGGGCGGAAACTCCCAGCACACGCGCAATCTGCGCTGCATGCACGATGCGCCGCAGGACGTGCTGATCGACGCGTATCCCGAGGAAGAATACTGGCAGGACCTGCTCAAGGTGACGGGCGGGCTGACCAATGAACACCTGGCGCGGCTGGTCATCCGCGAGTCCTCCACCTGCCGCGACTGGATGCGCCGCCATGGCGTGAACTTTCAGCCGCCGCTGTCGGGCGCGTTGCACGTGGCGCGCACCAATGCGTTCTTCATGGGCGGCGGCAAGGCGCTGGTCAACGCCTATTACCGCAGCGCCGAAGCGCTGGGCGTGCAGATCCGCTACAACGCGCCGGTCGATGCGCTGGAACTGGACGACGGCCGCTTCGTGGCCGCGCGCATCGGCGAAGAACGCATCGAGGCCCGGGCCTGTGTGCTGGCCGCGGGCGGCTTCGAATCCAACCGCGAATGGTTGCGCGAGGCCTGGGGCCAGAACGAGCGGGGCGAATGGCCGGCCGACAACTTCCTGATCCGCGGCACGCGCTTCAACATGGGCGTGCTGCTGAAATTCATGCTGGATGCCGGCGCGGACGGCATCGGCGACCCCTCCCAATCGCACTGCGTGGCTATCGACGCCCGCGCGCCGCTGTACGACGGCGGCATCTGTACGCGCATCGATTGCGTGTCGCTGGGCGTGGTCGTCAACCGCGACGCCGAACGCTTCTACGATGAGGGCGAGGACTTCTGGCCCAAGCGTTACGCGATCTGGGGGCGCCTGACGGCCATGCAGCCCGGCCAGATCGCCTATTCCATCATCGACGCCAAGGCGATCGGCCGCTTCATGCCGCCGGTGTTTCCGGGCGTGCAGGCCGACACGCTGCCCGAGCTTGCGCAGAAGCTGGGCCTGGACCCGGCCACCTTCGAGAAGACGGTCGGGGACTACAACGCGGCCTGCCGCGTGGGCAAGTTCGACCACACCGCGCTGGACGACTGCCATACCGAAGGCGTGACGCCCGCCAAGACGCACTGGGCGCGGCCGATCGACACCGCGCCGTTCTACGGCTATGCGCTGCGGCCCGGCATCACCTTTACCTACCTGGGCCTGAAGGTGGACGACACCGCCGCCGTCCGGTTCAACGACCAGCCCAGCCCCAACCTCTTTGTCGCGGGCGAGATGATGGCCGGCAACGTGCTGGGCAAGGGTTATACGGCGGGCGTGGGCATGTCCATCGGCACCGCCTTCGGCCGTATTGCCGGCACGCGCGCCGCCGCCGCGGCGCTCGGCCAGAATCCTGCGGGAGCACAACGTGAAGCAGCTTGAAGCCCTGGCCCGCGAGGCGCAGTCTTTTTCCACCACCCAATCTGGCCCGACCCCGGCCCCGATGGAGCAACCGGTGCATTTCCACGCCCGCGGCGTCAAGCCGCTGACGGAAACGCTGACCGGCGACGAGACCGAAGTGGCGCGCGTCATGCAGATCTGCAATGCCTGCCGCTACTGCGAAGGCTTCTGCGCGGTGTTTCCCGCCATGACGCGCCGCCTGGAATTCGGCAAGGCCGACCTGAACTACCTGGCCAACCTGTGCCACAACTGCGGCGCCTGTCTGCACGCGTGCCAGTACGCGCCGCCGCACGAGTTTGCCGTCAACGTGCCGCAAGCCATGGCCAAGGTGCGGATGCAGACGTACACCGACTACGCGTGGCCCACCGCGCTGGGCACGTTGTACAAGCGCAATGGCCTCGCGCTGTCGCTGGCCACGGCCGCCGGATTGGCGCTGTTCCTGGTGCTGGCGGTGGTGATGGCGGGCGGCCTTTTCCATGAGCCGATGGCGGGCAATTTCTACGCCGTCTTCCCGCACAACACGCTGGCGCTGATGTTCGGCGTGGTGTTCGGCTTTTCGATGCTGGCGCTGGCGGTGGGCGTGACGCGCTTCTGGCGCAACGTCAGTCCGGGCGCGGCGTCCGGCGCGGCGGTCGCCGAGGCGGCGCACGACGCGCTGCGCCTGCGCTATCTGGACGGCGGCCACGGCAAGGGTTGCAACAACGCTGACGACGCCTTCACGCTGTGGCGCCGGCGGTTTCACCATTTCACGTTCTACGGCTTCATGCTGTGTTTCGCGGCCACATGTGTCGCCACGCTTTACCACTACCTGCTGGACCAGCAGGCGCCGTATCCGATCCTGAGCGCGCCGGTGTTGCTGGGCACCGCGGGCGGCATCGGCCTCCTGATCGGACCGGCCGGCTTGCTGTGGCTGAATTTCAAGCGCCATCCCCTGCAGGGCGACGCGGCGCAAAAGCCGATGGACCGGGGCTTCATCGTCCTGTTGTTTCTGACCAGCGCGACGGGCCTGGCGCTGCTGGCCGGCCGCGACGGCAGCGCGATGGCGTTGCTGCTGGCGATCCACCTGGGCGTCGTGATGGCGCTGTTCCTGACCTTGCCCTACGGCAAGTTCGCCCATGGCATCTACCGCTCGGCCGCGCTCTTGAAGTGGTCCATCGAAAAACGCCAGCCCAACAAGCTGCAGCTCGGTTCGGACTGACCGGACCAGCCCATTTGCCGACCTGACGGCGCCCGCTCGAGGTGCCGCAGCCGGCCACAACCCTGGAGACATCAATGTTCCGCACTCGACTGCTGGCGCGCTGCGCGCTGGCTGCCTGTCTGATGCCGGCCCTGCCGGCGGCGCACGCCCAGACCTTTCCCGCCAAGCCGATTACGCTGGCCGTTCCGCATTCAGCGGGCGGCACGTCCGACATCCTGGCGCGCACCGTGGCCGCCGAAGCCGCCAAGACGCTTGGCCAGACGATCGTGATCGACAACAAGGGCGGCGCAAACGGCACCATCGCCGCCAAGCAGGTGGCCTCGGCCGCGCCGGACGGCTACACGCTGCTGCTGGCCACCGCCAGCACGCACGGCATCAACCCGTCGCTGTACTCGCGCATTTCGTACGACGCGGTCAAGGACTTCACGCCTGTCACGCTGCTGGCCACCGT
>CBHWAL010000057.1:0-13293 GCA_966111495.1 uncultured Achromobacter sp.
CAGGTTGCCGCTCATGCGTTCGCGGATTTCGTCGGGGGTCAGTAGCGGGCGTTCGTTCAGCGACGCAGTGACATGGCTGGGCATTCCGCTTGCAGCCTCGTCCAGCATGCCGACTGCCGAGCAGATCTGCCCCGGCGTGCAGTAGCCGCACTGGTAACCGTCATGCTTGACGAACGCGGCCTGAAGCGGATGCAGCGCGCCCGGCGTGCCCAGCCCCTCGATCGTGGTGATCTGCTGGCCGTCGTGCATGACGGCCAGCGTCAGACAGGCGTTGATCCGCCTGCCGTCCAGCAGCACCGTACAGGCGCCGCATTGGCCATGGTCGCAGCCCTTCTTGGTGCCAGTCATGTGCAGGTGCTCGCGCAGTGCGTCCAGCAGGCTGGTGCGCAGGTCCACGGACATCTCGTGGGACTTGCCGTTCACATTCAGCGTGACCATCGCGGTCATGCCTTGCGCGGGTGTGGCAGTCGGGATGGCGCTCTGGGTTGCGGACATGGCGGTCGTCCCGATGGCGGTGGCGGAAGCGGCGCCCGCCTTCAGCAGATTGCGCCGGGATATCTTGATGTCGATGGAATTTTCCAAGGATGGAACTCCTTTGAACGTCTGGCGGGCCGCAGCCTGCCATTTGGCGCCCTGTGCCAGCAAATGGTGTTCCTGGCCGGCGAGGCCCGAGGGCAAGGGTTTCCCGATAAGATCGTCTTCGTCATCCGATGATAGTCACCCGGCTCGACCGGCCGCCATGTCTTCCTGACAAGAAAATGTTCGATCTCGAAACCAATCCGGACAATGCCGCCCCCGCCCGCTGCGTGGGCATCCTGCTTGCTGCCGGACGCGGCCGCCGCTATGCCGGCGCGGCCGCGGGGCAGGACAAGCTGCTTGCCCCGCTGCCTGACGGCACGCCCGTGGTCGTGGCCGCCGAGGCATCGCTGCGGGCCGCTGTGTCGCGCATCGTGGCGATCACCCGCGCGGACAACGAACGCGTCGCGGCGCTGCTGGCGCAGGCCGGGTGCGACGTCATCACGACCGATTCCGATGCCGACGGCCTGGGCGACAGCCTGGCCGCCGCCGTGCGCCACATCATGCAGACGGCGGATCACGGCATCGAAGCTTGCCTGGTGGCGCTGGGCGACATGCCCTGGATTCGCGCGGATACCTGCCTGCAGGTGGCGGTGGCGTCGCGCCAGCATGCGATCGTCACGCCGGTATGGAACGGCCAGCGCGGCCATCCGGTGGCCTTTCAGCGGACGATCTGGCCCGCGCTGGCGGTGCTGGCGGGCGATGTGGGCGCGCGGGCCGTGGTAGCCCGATACGGCGTGACCGAGCTCGCGATTGATGACGCTGGCGTGTGCGCCGATGTGGATACGCCCGATGACCTGATCACAGGAATTCGCGCCAAACCGGGCTGAGCGCCCGGCCGAGCGTAAGGGGGGGCCCAGCGTCAGCCCCCGCGCCCGTTATGCCGGCGAGGCGTTGCCGAGGGACCGGCCGATCACCGGCCCGTCAGCCGCCGCCGTCTGCCGCGGCAGGGCCACCCGGAAACGCGTCACGTCGTCGCGCGAGTCCGCGCTGATGCAGCCGCCATGCGACGCCACGATCTGCTGCGCAATGAAGAGGCCCAGGCCCAGCCCGTGATGCCCGCCGGGCCGGCGGGCGCCACTGCGGAACGGGTTGAACAGGTGAGGCAGCAGCTCTGGCGGAATCGTGCCGCCATTGGAGACGGTGACGACCACCTCGCCGGCGTCCTCGCCATTGACCTCGACCCGCACCGGGGCGGTCTTGCTGCCATGATGCAAGGCGTTGCCGACCAGGTTGGCGATCACCTGCGAAATGCGCGGGCCGTCCCATGCGCCGGCCGCGTCGCCACGGCTGTGCGACTCCACCTGACGCTCGGGAAAGCCCGTGCGCACCTCGTCCAGCGTGCGCTCGACCAGCGCCCCCATATTCAGTTCCGTGGGAGCCAGCGTCAGCCCGCCCGCCTGGCGGATGCGCGTCACATCCAGCAGGTCTTCGATCAGGCAGGACATGCGCTCACTGCTTTGCAGCATGCGCCGCGCCAGGCTCAAGACGCGTTCGTCGTTGCCCTGGCGCTGCAGCACGGTGGCGCCCATGATGATGGCCTGCAAGGGCGTGCGCAGATCGTGGCTCAGCACCGCCATGAACATCTCGTTGACCCGCAGCGCTTCCGTGCGCTCTTCAAGCTGCTGCGCCAGCGCGCGCTTGCGCTCGTGCAGCTCGAAGAACACGTTGGCCTTCGTGCGCAGCATGTACGGGTCGACGGGCTTGTACAGAAAGTCCACCGCGCCGGTCTCGTAGCCGCGAAACTGCCAGTTCTGTTCGCGCGAACCGGCGGTGATGAAGATCAGCGGAATGTGGCGTGTGCGTTCGCTGCCGCGAATCAGCTCGGCCAGTTCAAAGCCGTTCATGTCGGGCATCTGCACGTCCAGCAGGGCCAGCGCCACGTCGCCGTGGCGCAGCAGCAGTTCCAGCGCCTGCGGGCCGGATTGCGCCTTCAGCACCTCGACACGGTCGCTGGCCAGCAGCGCCTCGAGCGCAATCAGATTCTCCGGGACGTCGTCAACCAGCAGGCACTTGATGCGGTCGTCGTGGGAAGGGGCTGATGTCGGGATCATGGTGTCAATGCGTTTGGGTTTCAGGGCAGCCGCCTTGTGGGCAACTGCGCGAACACGGCGGCAATCTCGTCGGGCGTCAGCGCCCTTGCCGCCGGAACCAGGGCCAGGGCGGCGGCGGGCATCGCGGGTACCGCGGCCGACGCCGGCGCCTGCACCAGCGCGTGGCCGCCGGCGGCATGGATGGCGGCCAGGCCGTCGGCCCCATCCTCATTCGCCCCGGACAGCAGCACGCCTAGCAGCCGCTCGCCATAGCAATCGGCGGCGGACTGGAACAGCACATCAATGGATGGCCGCGAAAAATGCACCGGCGGGTCAATCGACAGCGCCAGGCGCGGCCCCCGATCCACCAGCAGGTGGTACCCGGGCGGCCCGAAATACACGTGCCCCGGCTGTATCGGCTGCTGGTCCTGCGCTTCCTGCACCGGCAAAGCGCAGCGATAGCTGAAGATGTCGCTCAGCAGGCTGCGGCGGTCGGCGGGCAGGTGCAGCACCACGACCACGCTCGCCCGCAGGCCCGCGGGAAGCGCGGGCAGCAGAATGCTCAAAGCGTCGATGGCGCCCGACGAGCCGCCGATGACGATCGCGTCCCAGGCGCTGGTCAGGGCGTCGGGGCCTGGTGTATCGACACCCGGTGTATCGACACCCGGTGTATCGACACGCGGAACATCAACCGGCAGGTTTGGCCCGCGCGGGGTCACAGGTCGGCCTTTTTACGGTAGATGCGATCGGCCATCACGAACTCGTCGAAGCCGTCGGCCTGCGCCGTGAAACGCACCGATTCCTTGGACCCCAGGCCCAGAAAGCCGCGATGGACCAGCGCCTCGTGAAAGAGGCCCAGCGCCCGGTCCTGCAGATCGCGCTCGAAGTAAATCAGCACGTTGCGGCACGACACCAGATGCACTTCCGCAAACACGCTGTCGGTGGACAGGCTGTGGTCGGAGAACACCATGTGCTCGCGCAGCGTCTTGTCGAACACCACGCGGCCATACCGCGCCGTGTAATAGTGCGACAGCGAATTGCGCCCGCCGGCCTGCGCATGGTTGGCCGTGAAGGCCGCCGCGCGGTCCAGGTCGAAAACGCCCTGCTCGGCCGCGCGCAGCGCATGCGGATTGATGTCGGTGGCGTAGATCAGCGCGCGGTCCAGCAGTCCTTCCTCGAGCAGCAGGATCGCCATCGAATAGACTTCCTCGCCGGTGCTGCACCCGGCCACCCACACCTTGATCGAGGGATAGGTGCGCAGGATCGGCACCACCTCGTTGCGCAGCGCCAGGAAATAGCTGGGATCGCGGAACATGTCGCTGACCTGCACCGTCAGGTACTGCAAGAGGCCAGTGAAGACCGCAGGCTCATGCAGCACCCGGTCCTGGAGCTGCGACAGCGTCTTGCAGTCGAACTCGCCCAGCGCGGTGCGCAGGCGGCGTTTCAGCGAGGCCTGCGCATACTCCCGAAAGTCGTAGTGGTACCGGTGATAGATGGCATCGAGCAGCAACCGTTGCTCGATGTCTTCGATATGCGCCTTGTTCTGTGTGGCCATGGGCGTCATCGCTGTGTCTTGATCCGGTCGGGCCTATTTGCGCATCCAGACGCGCACGAGCGACAGCAGGCGCTCGACGTCCAGCGGCTTGGCGATGTAGTCGTTGGCGCCGGCGGCCAGGCACTTTTCCTGATCGTCCTTCATGGCCTTGGCCGTCAGGGCAATGATGGGCAGGCGGCGCCACTCGGGCCGCGCGCGGATTTCGCGCATGGCCGTGTAGCCATCCATCTCCGGCATCATGATGTCCATCAGCACCAGGTCGACGACGCGGTTGCCGTTGACGCCGGCGCGGCCCAATGCATCCAGCGCCTCGCGTCCGTTGCGCGCAATCTCGACGTGCAGGCCGGTGGGCTCCAGGATGCTGGACAGCGCAAACACGTTGCGCACGTCGTCTTCCACCACCAGCACCGTGCGGCCCTCCAGCGTGGTGTCGCGGCTGCGCGCCAGCTCCAGCATCTGGCGCTGCTGCGGCGGCAGCTCGGCCTCCACCTGGTGCAGGAAGAGCGTCACCTCGTCCAGCAGGCGCTCCGGCGAGCGCGCGTCCTTGATGATGATCGACTTGGAGAAGCGGCGCAGCTGCTGCTCCTCGTCGCGCGACAGCGCGCGGCCGGTGTACACGATCACGGGCGGGAACGACACGCTTTCCTGATCGGCCATTTCGCGCAGGAGTTCGTAGCCGCTCATGTCGGGAAGGTTCAGGTCCATCACCACGCAGTCGTAGGTGGTGTCGCGCAGCAGCGCCAGGGCGTCGCCGGCATTGGCCGCCGGCACGATTTCGACGTCGTCGCGCGCCAGCAGTTCGCGCACGCTGTCGCGTTGGCGGTCGTCGTCCTCGACGACCAGCACGCGCCGCACGTTCTGCGTGAACTTGGCTTCCAGGCGGTGCAGCGCGTGGACCAGTTCCTCGCGCTTGACCGGCTTGAGCGCATAGCCCACTGCCCCCCGCACCAGCGCCTCTTGCGCGTAGTCGGCCACCGACACGATGTGCACCGGGATATGGCGGGTATTCGGATTGCGCTTGAGCTGATCCAGCACGCCCAGGCCGGAGAAATCGGGCAGGTTCACGTCCAGCACGATGGCATCGGGCCGCCGCTGGGCCGCCAGCGCCAGTCCATCGGTCGCGGTGTGCGCGGCCAGGCAGCCAAAGCCCATTTCATGCGCCAGATCGGCCAGGATCGCGGCAAAGCGTTCGTCGTCCTCGATGACGAGGATGGTCCGGGCAAAGGTCTCGCCCTGTTCCTGCTCCGGCGGCTCGGCTGACTTGGACGGCGCGGCTGGTTCTGTGCGAGCGACGGGCGGGGCGGTAATCGCGCCCGCCGGGCCCGCCAGCGTGGCAGGGGCATCGGTGCGCTCGCGCGGCGCCGGGGTGGTGGAAACGACCAGCAGGTTCATCGGCAGCAGCAGCGTGAACACGCTGCCCTGCCCCGGCGTGCTGACCAGCGACAACGTGCCGCCCAGCAGCTTGGCCAAATCGCGCGAAATCGACAGGCCCAGCCCGGTGCCGCCGTGTTTGCGGTGCGAGCTGCCGTCGGCCTGGCGGAATGCCTCGAAAATCAGTTCGTGCTGGTCGGCGGCCACGCCGATGCCGGTGTCGTGCACCGCAAACGACAGCATGCGGCCCGGCGCGCGCGTCACGCGCAGCGCCACGAAACCCTGCTCGGTGAACTTGATCGCGTTGGACAGCAGGTTCTTGAGCACCTGGCCCAGCCGCTGCGGATCGGTCCGCAGCGTGTCCGGCACGTCGCGCGCGATGTCCAGCTCCAGCGCCAGGCCCTTTTCCTGGGCCAGCGGCCGCAGCGGTTCCAGCAGCCGCTGCAGCGCCGGGGTCACGGCCACGTCGTCGACCTCGACCGTCGCCTGGCCTGCCTCGATCTTGGCCAAGTCCAGAATGTCGTTGATCAGCGCCAGCAGATCGCGCCCGGCGGCGTTGATGGTCTGCGCGTACTTCACCTGTTCGGCCGTCAGGTTGCCCGTCTTGTTGTCGGACAGCAGCTTGGCCAGGATCAGCGTGGAATTGAGCGGCGTGCGCAACTCGTGACTCATGTTGGCCAGGAATTCGCTCTTGTACTGGCTGGCCTGCGTCAGCAGACGCGCCTTGTCGGTCAGCGCGCTTTGCACCCGCAGCAACTGTTCGGTCTGCGATTCCAGATTGACGTTGGTCTGCTCCAGCTCGGTCTGCTGCAGTTCCATGCGCGCCTGCGATTCCTGCAGGATGCGGCTCTGCTGCTCGAGTTCCTCGTTGCTGACGCGCAATTCTTCCTGCTGGGTCTGCAGTTCTTCGGACTGGCGCTGCGTTTCCGCCAGCAGCGACTCCAGCCGCGACCGGTCCATCCCGGCGCGGATCGCCGACGCCAGCATTTCCGATGCGCCTTCAAGCAGGCTGCGTTCGCCCTCGCTGACCGGATGGTTGAAGCCCAGCTCGATCACGGCGTACACGCGCTCGTATTGCATGGCGGGCGCCACCACGAGTTCAACCGGATTCGAACGGCCCGTGGCGGACGAAACTTCCAAGTGGCCAGCGGGCACGTTGCGCACGTGCAGCAGCTTGCGCGACACGGCCGCCTGGCCGACGAGGCCCTGCGCCGTGGCGATCTTCTGGGGCAGCCTTTCGGGCGGCACCGCATAGCCGCCGAACAGCTCGAGTTCTTCGCCATTGACCACATAACCCGCGCCGACGCTGGCATTGAGGTACTCGGCCAGGTAATCCAGAGCGCGCCTGCCGATCTCATCCAGCCGCTGGTCGCCCCGCAGCCGCAGGCTCAGGCCCGACAGGCCCGTGGTCACCCAAGCCTGCCGCGCCTTGGCACGGTACTCGCGGATGTTCATCAGGGCCGACGCAAAGATCAGGACCAGCAGCACCAGGGCGCCGCCCCAGGAATAGTAGGTCGAGGTCGTGGCCGCTTCGCTCCAGGCATCGCGCTCCTGCTCGACCCGGCTCATCTGCGACGTATAGAGATCACCGACGAGATCGCGCAGCCGGTCCATCGCCTCCTTGCCCGAATCGGTCCGCACCACCGCCAACGCGCCTTCGACGTCGCCCGCTCGGCGCATTTCGATGGTGTTGTTCAACTCCGTAAGCTTTTGCTTCGTGATGCCCGCGATGTCATTGGCAATCCGGCGCTGCGTGGCGTCCTGCTGCGAGAATTCCTGCACGACGGCCAGGCGCTGCTCGATGAGCGGCACCGAGCGCACGTAGGGTTCCAGATAGGCGGTATCGCCCGTCAGCAGGTAACCCCTCTGGCCGATCTCGGCATCTTTCAGGGCCGAATTGAACAGGCTGAGCTGGCGCAGCGACTCGGTCGCACGGTCCATGGACTGGACGGCACGCGTGCGGGTGTCCGCGGAGCGTACGTTGACAAAGGCGATGACCAGCGTGGCCACCGCGGCCAGGATGAATCCGGCCATCAAAGTGCGGGGAAAGGCCAGACGACTGGCCGGCTGCGGCGATTTCAGCATGAGATCGATTTACCAATTCAGGGAAAGCGCGCGGATTGCGCTAGGCAGAGTGCGAAGAATTATAGGGACAGGGAAGCCTGCGGACCATCCTGCGCACTGGCGAACTATACAGGTATGCGCGGTGCGAGGTTGCGTATGGATACAACTACTACACCAACGCGGAGGCGGCATGCCCTAGGATTCGGCTTCCCGATCTGCTGACCGCCTTTCCGCGTGCCGGCCGCCTTTAGCCGACGCGCCCTTGACCCAGCTTGAAGCTGCGGACAGCCTGCGGCGCAGACAACCGAATTCCTGCCGACAGTGGCACCGAATAAAAATGACGAAAATCCTTTTGGTGGACGACCAACCCGTATTGGTCGCCCTGATGAGCGAGTTCCTGAGCAGGGAAGGCTATGACGTCACGACGCATACCGACGGACTGACCGCGCTGCAGCAGATGATTGCCCTGCGCCCCGACCTCGTGATCACCGATCTGTCCATGCCCGGCATGGACGGCGCCGCCCTCCTGACCGCCATGCGGGATAACGCCTATCTGCATGAAACGCCGGTGCTGGTGCTGAGCGGCCGTCCGGAACATGAAATCCTGGAAGCCTGCGCGGGCCGCGCGATGCTGATGCGCAAACCGGCCAGCCCGGACGACGTGCTGAAAGCCGTGCGCGGCCTGATCCATGAACCGCAGCCGCAGTCACGCCCGCGCACCGGCCCGTTTTCCGGCTCCCTGAGCCGTATCGGCGCCGCACCGCTCGCCCGCGCGGCATAAACGTCGCGCGCCCCCGTCGCAGGGCGCCCGCAAACAGAAAAGGCCGCTGCCATGAGCCAGCGGCCTTTCGTTTTGCGAGAACGGGGGTCTCAATGGGTGTCAGACACCCCTCGCATCCTCACCCCACATGCCCCCCCGCCACATACATCACCTGCCCCGTGATGTACGACGCCTCCGGCGCCGTCAGAAAGCAGATTGCAGACGCCACCTCTTCCATGCTGCCCATGCGATGCATGGGCGTGCCGGCCAGGCAGTCCGTGTACATTTCGCCTTGCCAGATGCGGTCCTGGTCGGAGGGGGCTTCGGTGTTGCGCGGGATGGCGCGCACGCCATTGTCCAGGGCGCCCGGCGCCACGCAATTGACGCGCACGCCGGATTCGGCCAGTTCCAGCGCCATGCAGACGGTGGCCGCGTGGACGCCGCCCTTGGACGCCGAATACGGCACGCGATAGATGCCGCGCGTGGCGTTTGAACCCACGTTGACGATGGCGCCCCGGCCTTGTTTCTTCATCACCGGAATCACCTCGCGGCACGACCACAGCGTCGGCCAGAGCGACCGGTTCACCTCGCGCTGCATCTCGTCCGGCGTGTACTCCCAGAAGGGCTTCATCCAGATCGTGCCGCCCACGTTGTGCACGGACACGTCGATACGGCCGTGCGTGTCCAGCGTGTACTGCACCATCCGCTGCGCGCCCGCAGGGGTTTCGAGGTCGGCGTCGATGAACGACGCCTGTCCGCCCTCGGCGCGAATCTCGCGGGCCACGGCCTCGCCCAGTTCAGCCGCGCGGTCGACCAGCACGACCGCAGCGCCTTCGGCGGCCAGGCGTTTGGCGGTGGCGCGGCCGACGCCCTGGGCGGCGCCGGTGACCAGCGCGATCTGATTTTCAAAGCGATTCATGCAAGCTCCCAATCAATGTGCGCGCGACAGCTCGCCCGGCGCGGGTTGCGACGACTTGTTGTCCACAGCCAGCACGGCGAGCAGCGCCCCTGCCAACGGCACGGCCAGCACCATGAAGAAGCCCGACGGGCCGAACCAGCCGAGGAAGCTGCCCCCGATGGCCGAGCCGATGATGGCGCCCGCGCGGCCAACGCCGATGGACCAGCCCGTCGCCGTGGCGCGCAGCGCTGTGGGATACGCGCCGATGACGAGGTAGTTCAGCGCCAGCTGCTGGCCGCCGATGCCCAGGCCCGCGGCGCCAATCAGGATGAACACGAGCGTCCAGTCCGTTCCCGCGTAGCCCAGCCCCAGCGACACCGCGATGCCCAGCGCGAACATCGCGATCAGCAGCGTCCGGGTCGACACGCGCGGCATCAGGTACGACAACGGGAAGGCGCACACGATGAACACGAGATTCACGGTGAACGTGCCCATCGGCGCCTGGTCGGCCGGCAGGCCCGCGGCCTTCAGCACCGTGGGCAGCCAGGACAGCAGCATGAACCACGCCACCCAGTTCAGCAGGTACACCGACCAGATCGCCAGCGTCTTGCGCGCATAGCCGTCGGTGAAAAGCGCCTTGACGCTGGCGCGGATGGTGGCGTCTTCCGGCACCGTGAAGCGCACGCCGGCCGGCAGCGGCTGGCGCGAGATCTTCGCGAGGATGCGGGCGACATATCCCTGGCCCGCCGCGTCGCCGCGCATGGCCTTGAACTGCAGCGACTCGGGCAGCAACACCACCAGCGCCGCCAGCAGCAACAGCGGCGCCACCCCGCCCACGATGAAGATGCCTTGCCATCCGATCACGGGCAGCATTTTCGCGGCCAACAAGCCACCCAGCATGGCGCCCGCCGGCAGGCCCAACAATACGCCGGTGATCACCAAGCCTCGTTGGCGTGCCGGCGCGTACTCCGCTGCCAGCGCCAGCACGATCGGCGTGCAGCCGCCCATGCCCAGCCCCGCGATGAACCGCAGCGCCAGAATCTGCCACGTCTCCGTGGCGGCGGCCGTCAATAGCGTCGCCAGCCCGAAGACGGCCACGCCGATCAGCGCGGCGGGACGGCGGCCGATACGGTCGCCCACCAGGCCCAGCGACATGGCGCCCACCGTCATGCCGACGATGCCGGCCGTCAAAATCGGCGCCAGTTCGCCGGCCTGCAGCTTGAATGCCGCCAGGATCGCGGGCCCGGTGAACGCCATTGCCTGCGTGTCGAAGCCATCAAACAGCGCGATCAGAAAACACAGGATCAGGACGCGCCATTGAAAGGCGCCCATCCGTTCCTGATCGATCAGGCTGGGGATGGAGATTGTTGAGGCCATGAGAGTCTCCCCGGGCTCGCGCGGAGCCCGTTATCGGTATGGGTATCGGGTGGCGGCATCGCGCGGTGGCGATGCCTGCCGGGTTCAGGCCTGGGCGGAAGCGCGCAGGCGATTGACGACCTGGTTGTCCTTGCCTTGCAGCAGGCCGGTCAGCACGACGTCGAATTCGATTTCCTTGTACGCGTCGGCCTTCAGGCCCATTTCGGCGCCGCCTGTCTTGTCGGTCACCGGCGGGATCAGCGCTTCGCGGGTGGCGTAAGCGAAATCGTCCCAGATGAGGGGATCGCCCTCGATGTTGAATTGCGTCGTCAGCTTGCGGTGCTGGTCCGCGCTGACAAAGAGGTGCACGTGGGCAGGGCGGTTGCCGTGGCGGCCCAGTGCGTCCAGCAGCTGCTGGGTGGCGCCCTGCGGCGGACAGCCATAGCCGACGGGCATCAGGGTGCGGAACTCGTACTTGCCATCCGCGTCGGTGCGGACCGCGCCGCGCAGGTTGAAATCGGTCTGCGCGCCCGTCGGGTCGAAGTGCGAATAGAAGCCCTTGGAGTTGGCGTGCCAGCACTCCACCACCGCATTAGCCAGCGGTGCGCCGCTGGTATCGCGCACGACGCCGCGGATCACCAGCGGGCCGGCCTCCGCATCCGGAACGAGATCGATGCGCGCAACGCCGTCCTGCAAGGGCGAGCCGACCACGTAAAGCGGGCCTTCGATGGTGCGCGTCGTGACGCCGTCCAGGCCGGCCAGCTTGTCCTCGTGGTCCATGCGCACGTCGAGGAATTTCTCCAGCCCCAACCCAGCGGCCAGCAGCGCGGCCTCGCCGTCGCGGCCAAGCTGGTTGAGGTAGTTGACGCCGGCCCACACCTCGTCGGGCGTGATGTCCAGGTCGTCGATGGCCTTGAAAAGATCGCTCAACAGGCGGTTCAGGATCTGCTTGAAGCGCGGGTTGCCCTCGCTGCCTGCGATGTTCGTCGCGGCCTTCAGCAGGTCCTGCACTTCCGGGGTGTTGAATACGTCGAGGCTCATGTCTGTCTCCAGGGGTTATCTATTTGTATGGGTACGGTGTTTGGTACGGGCAGTGCGGCCTTGCCTGCCGCCGCATCGCCATGTCTTCTCAGTGTCTCTTGTCCGTGACCTTGACCAGCCCGTCGCGCGTAAAGCGCCTGACGCGGGCGTCGTCGAGTTCAATGCCAAGCCCCGGGCCGGCGGGCACGGTCAATTCGAAGTTGCTGTAGTCCAGCGGCTGCACAAGGATTTCCTCGGTGATCAGCAAGGGGCCGAACAGCTCCGTGCCCCATTGCAGATGGGCAAAGCTGGCAAACAGGTGGGCGGACGCCACCGTGCTGACCGCGCCTTCCAACATCGTGCCGCCATAGAGTTCGATACCCGCCGCATCGGCAATCGCCGCCACGCGCTGCGCCGCGAAAAGGCCGCCATTCTGCTCGATCTTGATGGCAAAGACATCCGCGCCATGCTGGCGCGCGATCTCGAACGCCGTGTCCGGGCCCTGCAATACCTCATCGGCCATCAACGCCACCGGAAACCGGCGCATCAGCCGCGCCAGCGCCGCGGCGCTCGCCACCGGCTGCTCCACCAGTTCGCAACCGGCCTCTGCCAACGCGGGAATCGCCCACGCCGCCTGCGTCTCGCTCCATGCCATGTTCACGTCCACGCGCACCGCGCCGCGGTCGCCCAGCGCGCGCTTGATCGCGGCCACATGCGCAATATCGACCTTCGGCTCCCGCGCGCCGATCTTCAGCTTGAAGATGCGATGGCGCCGCTCTTGCAGCATCTGCTCGGCCTCGGCAATGTCGCGATTCGTGTCACCCGACGCCAGCGTCCAGGCCACCGGCACGCGATCCCGGCGCCGGCCGCCCAGCAGTTCGCTGACGGGCACACCCAGACGCTTGCCCTGCGCGTCCAGCAGCGCGGTTTCCAGCGCGCTCTTGGCAAAGTGGTTCACCTTGACCAACTTGCCCAGATGCGCCATCAGCGCCTGCACGCGCGTGGCGTCCCGACCGATCATCGCGGGCGCGAAGTAAGCGTCGATGGACAGCTTCATGGCCTCGGGACTTTCCGGCCCGTAAGCCATGCCGGCAATGGTGGTGCCCTCGCCGATCCCCACCACGCCGTCGCTGCAATACACCTTCACCAGCATCAGCGTCTGGCCATACATCGTGGCCACCGACAGCTTGTGCGGACGGATGGTGGGAAGGTCGACGAGACAGGTTTCGATGCGTTCGATGGTGGCTGCGGACATGGACGGCGTTGCGTAAAGGATGGTCACGAGGCGTTTATAAGACCCCGCGACTTTTCGCGTCCAATACTTTGGGAATCCGAATTGATACCTTTAAGGCATAAATCTTTAACGACCGCAAAGGTGAGGCAGGTCTAGAGTCGATACTTTTCAGGTTTTTTCGGGGTGCTCACGCTGATTTGCCAGGGAGTCATAGAGCGTTGAGAAACACCGGTGGGATTTGTAGGACTGATTCGGGTGTCTGACACCAGCGGAATTTGTAGGACTGATTCGGGTGTCTGACACCCCGCAGGTGTCCGGCACGGTGGCGGGTTCGGGGTCTTAAGACGTCCGGCACGGTGGCGGGTTCGGGTTCTTAAGACGTCCGGCACGGTGGCGGGTTCGGGTTCTTAAGACGTCCGGCACGGT
>CBHWAL010000058.1:0-13217 GCA_966111495.1 uncultured Achromobacter sp.
TGAACCTGCACAAGACCTTCTGCATCCCGCACGGCGGCGGCGGACCCGGCGTGGGCCCCGTGGCGGTGCGCTCGCATCTGGCGCCCTATCTGCCGGGCGTGGTGAACGAACAGGGCAAGCTGCCCGGCGACGCAAAGGTCGGCCCGGTCTCGGCCGCTCCGTTCGGTTCGGCCGGCATCCTGCCGATCCCGTTCGTGTACATCGCGCTGATGGGCGCGGACGGCCTGCGCCGCGCCACCGAAGTCGCCATCCTGAACGCCAACTACATCGCCACCCGTCTGCGCGGCCACTACGAGGTCCTGTACGCGGGCCGCAACGGACGCGTGGCGCACGAGTGCATCCTGGACGTGCGTCCGCTCAAGGAAACCAGCGGCATCAGCGCCGAAGACATCGCCAAGCGCCTGATGGACTACGGCTTCCATGCGCCCACCATGAGCTTCCCGGTCGCGGGCACGTTGATGGTCGAACCCACGGAATCCGAAGGCGTGGCCGAGCTGGACCGTTTCATCGACGCGATGATCGCCATCCGCGAAGAAATCGCCCAGGTCGAACGCGGCGAACGCGACCGTGACGACAACGTCCTGAAGAACGCGCCGCACACCGCGCAGATGCTGCTGGCCGAGGAATGGCTGCACGACTACCCGCGCCAGCAGGCCGCCTACCCGGTGGCGACGCTGCGCGACGGCAAGTACTGGCCGCCTGTCGCCCGCGTGGACAACGCCTACGGCGACCGCAACCTGGTCTGCGCCTGCCTGCCGATCGAAGCTTACGCGTGAGCGGTTGGAAGGTGTCAGCTACCCGTTTGAGACGACCTTGAAGGGAAGGTGTCTGACACCTTGGCAGCAGCATAAAAAAAGCCCCCGACCTTTACAG
Organism: uncultured Achromobacter sp.; assembly: GCA_966111495.1. Lineage (GTDB taxonomy): Bacteria > Pseudomonadota > Gammaproteobacteria > Burkholderiales > Burkholderiaceae_B > Achromobacter. Next base: position 874 of record CBHWAL010000058.1, read on the forward strand.
GCGGGGGCTTTTGCTTGGGGCCAGGCCTTGGATCAAGGCCGGCCGTTTCGCTTACTTGGCGGGCGCTTTCGCCGCGGCGCCGAAGTCTTCGGCGATGCTGATGAACGTGTTGAGCAGGATCTGCAGGTTGTCCTTGCCCAGACCGCCTTCGGCGTTCATGTCCATCTGCAGCACGGCCTGGTTCTTGTCATCCAGGTAGGCGCGGCTCCAGCGGTATTCCTGGTTCCAGGCGTTGATGGCCTTGAGCGTCATCGGCTTCTTGGTGGCGTACGTGGCGGTCGCGACCAGGTCCAGGCACTTTTCCGTGAAGTCGTTGCACAGGAACTCCAGGCGCAGGTCGGTTGCGCCGGTGGTGCCCGGGTTCAGGACCAGCACGGGGCCGTCGGTGCCGTCGCTGCGGGTGACCGTGTAGCCCATGTCGTCCAGCATGCTGGCGATGTCGTCCAGGTTGAAGTCCTGCATGACGCCCGCGACCGGCGCGGCGGCGGGTTCGGCGTCAGAATCCATGCCGATGCCGGACAGCTCGTCGTCATCGTCCATCGCGCCCATGCCGGTCGCGCCCAAGAGGCCGCTGAACAGTTCCTCGGCAGGAATCTTCTGGCCGTTCAGGTCGCCCATGCCGTCGGCAAAGGTGAACTTGCCAACGATGTTGTCGCCGTCGTTCTTGCCGACATTCATCATTTCAGCCATGCCGGCCATCTGGCGGATGTTTTCGTCGGCGTCGGCCGCGGCCTTCTCGGCGGGTACGCCTTCGGTCTTGATGGCGTACTGCACCATCAGGTCCTTCACCATGGGCTTGGAGATCACCAGCGAGGCGTCGATCTTCTTGATTGCCTGCACCGCGATTTCCTGCGGGGTCAGGTCCTTGGCATTGGCCGGGTTGGCCAGGTCAAGCGTGAAGGTCAGCTTGCTTTCGCCCTTGGACGTCTTCCAGCTCAGCGGATCGATGCTGAACGACGGATTGCCCGACAGCAGCTTGCCGGCGTTATCCAGCAGGACGTCGAACTGCTCGTCCTTCAGACCCTCGTCGCTTGCGCCCAGCATGTACTGGCGCATGAGCTGGTTGTACGTGTCCGAGAGCTGCTTGACGGCCTGGCCATCCAGCCGGGCCAGCTTGATCACGGCTTGGCCGTTGCCCAGCACCACGTCGTTCACAGTCAGGTCGCCCGTCTGGTACGCGGCCTGCACGTTGATGGCCTTGTCGTCCTCGGACAGCTTCACGCCGTAGCTGAAGTTGTCCAGCGCAACCTTCATCTTGTCGAGCGGACGCGCGACGTCGATGCGCTTGATCTTCAGATCCGAATCGCCCATGGAAATGCCGAACTTGCCCATGCGGCTGTCCACGCCCAGCGTCATGGTGTCCATCGTCATCGTGAAGGGATCGTTGCCCTTGCTGGCGTCCACCAGCAGCTTGTCCATCACGGCCTGGCCGGTGACAGCCTGCGTGTCACGGTCGAACGAACCGTTGATCTTCATGCCGCTGAAGTTGACGGTGTTGCCGTCGTGCATGACGAGGATCGGCGCGATCGCGGCGGTCGTCGTGGCGTTGCCGCCATAGCTGACGATCGCATCGCCGATCAGCGGGGAGACGTCCTTGGTCAGCTCGAAGACGGGCTTGATGTTGTCCGTCTTGGCGATTTCAGTGTGGATGAACGCCAGCTTGGGCGCGATGGCGCCGCGCGCCAGGGCGCTCTTGGGGAAGGGGCCGTGCTCGGCAGTGGCGTCGAACTCGATCATGCCGGCGGGCAGGTCGTCCAGGCCCTTGTCGTTCTTGATGAACGATACGCCGTAGCGCGCCTGCGTCGAGAACAGGCCGCGCTCGTACTTGAGCTGATCGATGCGCAGACCGAACAGGGGCGTGAGCTTGGCCAGCTTTTCGTTGGCCTGCGCCAGATAGCGCTGCGAGTCTTCTTCGATGCGCTTGCCGGTGTACCACGTGGCCCCGACCCAGCTTCCCGCTCCCACTATGACCACGCCCAGGGTGATCGCTACGCTCTTTTTCATCGTTCTGCTTATATCGTTGATTGTCGAGTCATATCCGGCAGCGGCTTATGGCGCCACGCTCGTCTGTGCGAGCGGAATCGTCCGGGATACACGTATTCATCGGCCTGTCAGGCCCGCGGCGGAGTATACCGAGACGCGTGTCCAGCTGGACGCGCGCGCAGTTACCGAAGATTTCAAAATGAAAGCCGGCGCTCGAGGCGCCGGCTTTTGTCGACAAAACGCCTGGTCTCAAAGCGGATCAAGCGGATAGATCGGACGGCGCACGTGCTTGAACTCGACCTGGCTGTAGTCGGACGTCGTGACGCCCACGCCGGTGCATTCGATGATCTCGGTCGCCATGTCCGAGAAGCCCGCGCGCCAGTGAATGCGGCTCTTCAGGACGACATACCGCTTTTGCAGCGGGTCGATGCCGGCCGACAGCAGGCAGTTGATGTCGAAAGGCTCCTGGTGGCGCGAGACCACCACGATCTCCACGCGGCCGGTGTCGATGACTACCGTCAGGCCGGTGTCGTTGCGCACGCCGCGATACATCGGGCCGCGGTTCAGGTAGACCCCGTCGAACACCAGCTTGACGCGGCCGGTGACTTCAAGCGGTTCGCTGGGCTGCTTGATGGCCGGCATGGCCAGCTTGCCGCCCAGCTTGATCGTGATGGTATTGCCCACGCCGGCTGCGGCGGCTTCCTTTGCGGCCTGCGGGTCGCAGATCGCGTAGAAGACCACGTTGTCCAGTTCCTGGCGCAGCACTTCGGCCAGCACGGCCGTCGTGTCCATCGTGCCGCCCGAACCCGTGTTGTCGTAGTGGTCCAGCAGCACGACCGGGCCTTGTTCGATGGTCTTGGCGCGCGCGATGGTGGGCGCCAGCGGTTCCGAATGGAACACCCAGTCGGCGCGGCCCTGCCACGCGCGGTCCAGCAATTCGTCGCGATGCTGCTCGGCGGCGGCCAGGTTGCCGTCCGTACAGACGACGGCGCTGAGGCCCGCTTCGCGAATGTCCGCATGCGGAAAGCCCACGAAGACGGACGCCGCCAGCACGCCGCTGGCCTCAAGTTCCTTGCATCGTTCCTGCAGCGGTTTGTTGGGCGCGGCGTGCGTGCCCTGGCACATGATGTGCGGCAGCATGGGCTTGTTGGCCCACGTCATCACGGGCTTGATCTCGCCCTTGAGCGTGCGGACGATGACGTTCGCGGCGCGCACGCCCGCATCGCGGATATCCACGTGCGGATAGGTGTGAAAGCCGCTGATGACGGTGGCGTTGCGCACGATGTCGTCGTAGATGTTGGCGTGCATGTCCAGCGTCACGGCAACAGGCGTCTTGGGATCGATCTCGCGCAGGTGGCGCAGCAGGTCGCCCTCGGCGTCTTCCACGCCCTCGGCGACCATTGCGCCGTGCAGGTCAAGCAGGATGGCGTCGAAGCCGCCGCGCTTGACCTCGTCCAGGATCAGCGTGCACAGCCGCTCGTGCGTCTGCGCGCTGGCCGGGCCGCTGGGCCAGGACTCGGCCGCGACCGGCAGCACGATTTCCGCGCCCTCGCGGCGGGCGACCTCGATGTAGCCGCCCAGGCCGCTGTCGGTGTTTTCGTAGGCCTTGATGGCCCGGTCGCCAGCCAGGATTTCGGGGCTGCCGCGAAAGAAGCGTTCAAGAGGGGTGGGCACGGGCGAGAACGTGTTCGTCTCGTGCTTGATCATTGCCAGAAGCCAACGCATGGGAAATTCCTGTGGGTTGCCGGGAAAAATCAGTGTGCGGCGGGGGGCTGGGGCCAGGGGCGCTGGGCGGGACGCATCCGTTCCCAGGCGCGCGCCACGCGCAGCACGCCCAGGTCGTCAAAGCGCGCGCCCGCGATCTGCAGGCCGATGGGCAGGCCGGCCTTGGTGTAGCCGCAATTGACCGAGGCCGCGGGCTGCTCGCTCATGTTGAAGGGCAGCGTGAAACCGATGTGGTGCATCGTCGTGGCGACCTCGTTGGTGGGCGAGGGCCATTCGGCGTTGTAGGCCACGACGGGCGCGACCGGCGACAGCACGTAGTCATACGGCGCGCAGGCCGCGACGGTGCGCGCCCGCACGTTCAGCGTTTCGTAGTAGCTGCGGAAGACGTCTTCGCCGCTATGACCGCCGCCGCTTTCGGCCCAGGCGCGAATGAAGGGAAGGATCTTCGCGCGGCGTTCCTCGGACAGCGCGCCAAGGTCGATGGCCGAGCGCGTGCGCCAGAAGCGGTCCACGCCATCCAGCATGCCGGGCGTCATCCAGGGCTGCATGGGCGTGACGATGGCGCCCGCCGCCTCGAAGGCGCGCGCGGCGGCTTCCACCGCATCGCGGGTCTCGGGATCCAGCGGCAAACCGCAGCCCGCGTCCAGCAACAGGCCGATGCGCAGGCCGCGCACGTCGTGTTCCAGGTTCAGCCAGTCGATCTCCTGGAACGGCAGGCTCATGTGGTCGCGCGCATCGGGCTGCGACAGCACGCCCATCATCAAGGCGGTGTCGGTGATGGTGCGCGTCATGGGACCCGCGCAGCGGCCCATGAAGGGCGGATCGATCGGGATGCGGCCCAGGCTGGGCTTGAGCGTGGCGATGCCGCACCAGGCGGCCGGCAGGCGCACCGAGCCGCCGATGTCGGTGCCGATGTGCAGCGGGCCATAGCCGGCTGCGGCGGCGGCGCCGGCGCCCGCGCTGGAGCCGCCGGGGTTCTTGGTCAGGTCCCAGGGATTGCGCGTCAGTTCATGAAAGCTCGACAGCCCGGACGACAGCATGCCGTAATCAGGCATCGTGGTCTTGCCCAGCAACACGGCGCCCGACTCGCGCATGCGCGCGGCGGGCGGGGCGTCGGCGGCCGCCGGGGTCAGGTCGGTGGCTGCGGTGCCCAGCGGCACGGGAACGCCACGCGTGGCGATGTTTTCCTTGATGGTGGCGGGCCCGCCATCCAGCGTATACCCGCCGCAGGCCTGCGGCTCGCCCTTCATCCAGCGAGCCTCGGACGCACGGGCCATGGCCAGTGCGCCTTCCGGATCCAGCGCATAGGTGGCTTTCAGCCGGGGCTCCCAGCGCTCGATATGGTCCAGCACCGACCGCGTGGCCTCGACGGGCGACAGGGTCTTGCTGCGATACGCCTCGAGGAGTTCCTGGGCGGACATTTCATGCGGTTGCGGCATCTCGGCTCCAGTGAGTCGGAAAAGGCGTCAGGCGGACGGGGAGGGGGCCAGGGGCGACACCGGCAACAGACCGGGCGCGATGGGCCGGAAGTTGCGGAAGTCCCAGTCGCGGCCGGGGGCAGCGTCAATCAGGGCCCGCGTGTAGGCGTGGCGCGGCTCGGTCAGCACCGTTTCGGCGGAGCCGGTTTCGACCACCTGGCCGCGCTGCATCACCATGATGGTGTCGCAGATCTGCGCGGCCACGCGCAGGTCGTGGGTGATGAACAGCACGCCCACGCCCGTGCGTTCGCGCACCTGTTCCAGCAGTTCCAGCACCTGGGCCTGCACGGACACGTCCAGCGCCGAGACGGCCTCGTCGGCCACGAGGATTTCGGGATCCATGACCAGCGCGCGCGCGATGCAGATGCGCTGGCGCTGGCCGCCGGAGAACTGGTGCGGATAACGCCGCATGGCATCAGGGCTCAGGCCCACGACGCTGAGCGTTTCACTGGCGCGTTTGAGCGCCTGCTCGCGGCCCACGCCAAAGTTCAACAGCCCCTCGATGATGGATTCACCCACCGTGCGGCGCGGGTTGAGCGACCGGTACGGGTCCTGGAACACGATCTGGATGCGCCGGCGCACCGGGCGCAGCGCTGAGCCGGATAGCGTGCTCAAGTCTTCGCCGCCCATCATCATGTGGCCGGCGGTGGGTTCGATGAGCCGCACGATGCAGCGTGCCACCGTCGATTTGCCCGACCCGGATTCTCCGACGATGCCCAGGATCTCGCCCTTGCGCAGCGTCAGGTTGACGTCCGTGGCGGCGATGACGTGCTGCGCGGCCTTGCGCGAAAACAGTGAGCCCTTGCCGCCGTAGGTGCGGCCCAGGCCCTTGACGTGCAGGACCGGCGTTCCCGTCGGCGGTTCGCGGCGCGACGGCACGAGGCTGGGCACCGACGACACCAGGCGGCGCGTGTAGGACTGCTTGGGCTCGGCCAGGATCTCGTGGCGCGTGCCGCTTTCGATCAGGTCGCCGCGGTTCATGACGACGATGCGGTCCGCGATCTCGGCCACCACGCCGAAATCGTGCGTGATGAACAGCACGGCCGTCTGGTGCTTGACCTGCAGCTCCTTGATGAGCGCCAGGATCTGCTTCTGCGTGGTGACGTCCAGCGCCGTGGTGGGCTCGTCGGCGATCAGCAGTTTGGGTTCCAGGATCAGCGCCATCGCAATGACGATGCGCTGGCGCTGTCCGCCCGAGAGCTGGTGCGGATAGGCGTCGTAGATGCGTTCGATGTCGGGCAGGTGCACCGACTGGAACATGTCCAGCACCTTGGCGCGGCGCTCGGCCGCCGACATGTTCTTGCGGTGCAGCCGCAGCACCTCGTCGACCTGTTTGCCCACCGTGTGCACCGGGTTGAGCGCGGTCATGGGCTCTTGAAAGACCATGGCCATGCGCGTGGCCCGCAGCTCGCGCAGGCGCCGCTGCGTGGCCGTGGCGACGTCCTCGCCCTCGACGCGGATGGAACCCGCGCTGATGTTCAGAATGCCTTGCGGCAACAGGCCCATGACGGCCAGCGACGTGACGGATTTGCCCGAACCGGACTCGCCCACCACGCACACCGTTTCACCGGCGTGCACGTCCAGGCTCAGGTTGCGCACGACGCGGTTGCCCGCGCCGCCGACTTCGACCGACAGATTGCGGATGGCCAGGATGGCGGACGAGGTGTCGCCCGCGGGGGGGTTGGGGGAATAGTTCATCGGCATCAGATCCTGCGCACCATTTTCGGGTCCAGCGCGTCGCGCAAGGCGTCGCCCAGGATGTTCACGCTGAGCACGGTCAGCGACAGGAACAGTCCGGGGAACAGGATCAGGCCGGGCAGCATGCGGAAGTACATGCGGCCTTCGGACATGATGTTGCCCCAGGACGCGATCTCAGGCGGGATGCCCGCGCCCAGGAAGCTGAGGATGGCTTCGGTCAGCATGGCGGACGCGAAGACATAAGTGCCTTGCACCGTCAGCGGCGCGATGGTGCTGGGCACCATGTGCCGCCACAGGAGCAGCGGCAGCGGCGTGCCCAGCGCCAGCGCGGCTTCCACGTAGGGTTCGCCGCGCACGCTCAGGATCTGGCCGCGCACCAGCCGCACCACCCGGGGAATTTCCGGAATGGTGATGGCCACGAGCACGGTCGTGATGCTGGCGCCGGTGACCGACACCAGCGCGATCGCCAGCAGGATGCCGGGGATCGCCATGATGGCGTCCATGGTGCGCATGATGGGGCCGTCCAGCGACCGGAACCAGCCGGCGATGACGCCAATGACCAGCCCGAGGGCCACGCTGACCACGGCGGCGCCCAGGCCCGCGATCAGCGAGATGCGCGCGCCGTAGGCCACGCGCGACCACACGTCGCGCCCGAACGCGTCGGTGCCCAGGAAATAGTCGGTGAAGGGTTGCTTCAGGCGCGAGCCCGGATTGAGGAGGGTGGGATCGACCGTGCCCAGCAGCGGCGCAAAAAGGGCAATGAAGACGATCGCCGCCAGCACCACCAGCGCCAGCATGACGGGCCAGCTCTTGAGTCCCTGGCGGATCTGCCGCCAGGCGGTGATGTGAGGCGTGCCGCCTCCGGGGAGGTCGGCGGCCGCCTGCGCGGCGGCGTCGGTTGGCGTTTGCATGCTCATGGCGTCAGTACCGGATACGCGGGTCGAACACCGTGTAGGCGCAATCGACAACCAGATTGATGAACACGTAGACGAACGCGAAGAAAAGCGTCAGGCCCTGGATGACGGGGTAGTCGCGCGCCAGCACGGCTTCCACCACCAGCCGGCCGAGGCCCGGGATGTTGAAGACCGATTCGGTGACGACGACGCCGCTGATCAAGAGCGCGATGCCCACGCCCACGACGGTGGCGATGGGTACGGCGGCATTGCGCAGCGCGTGGCCGAGCAGCACGCCGGTTTCGCCCAGGCCCTTGGAGCGGGCGGTGCGGATGAAGTCTTCGCCCATGACCTCGATGACACTGGTGCGCGTGATGCGCGCGATGAGCGCCACATACACGGTGGACAGCGCGAGCGAGGGCAGGATGAGCCGATGCAGGAACGGCCAGAAGCCCTTCGCAAGCGGCGTGTAGCCCTGCACGTTGAACCAGCCCAGCTTGATGGCGAAGGCCCAGATCAGCAGGTAGCCGGTGACGAATACCGGCACCGAGAACCCCAGCACCGAAAAGCCCATGACGGCGCGGTCCAGCAGCTTGCCTTGCCGCCATGCCGCCAGCACACCCAGCGGAATGGCCACGAGCAGCGTGAAGACCAGCGTGAGCACCGCCAGGCTGAGCGACGGCTCAAGGCGCTGCGCGATGAGTTTCGTGACCGGCACGCCGGACATGAGCGAGGTGCCCAGGTCGCCCTGCAGGAGCTTGCCGCCCCAGATGAAGAACTGTTTGACCACCGGCTGGTCCAGGCCCATCGTCTGCCGTATCTGGACGATACGTTCGGGCGTGGCGCCATCGCCCGCCATGATGATGGCCGGATCTCCGGGACTGAAACGCAATATCGCAAAGACCACCACCGCGACCATCACCAGAACCGGGATGGTCGCGAGGAGCCGGCGTGAGACAAATGCCAGCATGTATTTCCCCCAGTACTAATTAGGCCTGCGCGGACTGCATGCCGCGGCGCGCAGGCCCGGAGCCCATCAAGGGGCCTTTTTGACGTTCCAGAACGCGAAGACCGGCGCGTGCACCAAACCCGACAGTTTGGTCGAGTAGACGGTGGGCACGGACATCTGGCCCAGCGGCACGTACAGGCCTTCGTCGATGCCGATGCGCTGCACTTCCTCGGAGATCTTCTTCTGCTCTGCCGGGTCGGCGGTCAACGCCATCTTGGTGCGCAGTTCTTCGATCTGCGGGAACTCGGGCCAGCCGAACCACGCGTTGTCGCCGTTGGCGGCCGCGGGGGCCGAACGCACGGGGTCCATCACGTCGGTGGCGTACCAGTTGGTGTTGTGGATGTTCCAACCGCCTTCGGCCGGCGCGGCCTTCGAGGCGCGGCGCGTGGCCACGCTTTGCCAGTCCATCGCCGCCAGGTTGACGTTAAAGCCCGCCTTGCGCAGCGCGGCGGCCATCACGACAGGTTGCGCGGACAGCGTGCCCACGTCGGTGGCGTGCATGACGAGGATGGGCGTGTTGTCGTAACCCGCTTCCTTGAGCAGCGCCTTGGCCTTGTCGATGTTCGACGGCACGACCATGTCCTTGCCGATATCGCTTTCCAGCGGCGTGCCGCAGCCCCACAGCGAGGCGCAGGTCTTCCAGTACTTGGGATTGCCGACCAGCGCCTTCATCACGTCTTCCTGGCCGATCGCGTACATGGCGGCCTGGCGGATCTTCTTGTTGTTGAAGGGCGGGTACTTGAAGTTGAAGCGGTACATCGTGAAGTAGCCGACCGGGCTGAGCGACTCTTCCTTCAGGTCCGGGTTGCCTTCGATCATCGGCAGCAGGTCGTACGGGAACTGCTCAACGAAGTCGATCTCGCCGCCGAGCAGCGCGTTGGCCGTGGTAAGTGCATCGGGCATCACGTCCCATTCGACCTTGTCGACATGCACGACCTTGCCGCCGGCCAGGCCGCTGACGGGTTCCTTGCGCGGCACGTAGTCGGCGTTCTTGACGTAGACGGTTTTCACGCCCGGCTTGAATTCCGCGACCTTGAACGGACCCGAGCCGGTCATGTCGGTGATGGGCTTGCCGATGGCCTGTTCGGCGATGCGCTTGGGCATCATGAACGGCGCGGTGCCGGTGGGCTTGGACAGGGCACGCAGCGCCAGGTCCGTGGGTTCCTTCATGACGATGCGAAAGCTCTTGTCGTCGATGACTTCGATCTTGTCGGTGAACTTGAGCAGCGTGCGGCCCATGCCGTCGCCGCCGGCCCAGCGCTTGATCGACGCGACGCAATCCTCGGCGGTCACCGGCTGGCCGTCATGCCATTTCTGACCCGGGCGCAGCGTCATGGTGTAGGTCTTGCCGTCGGGCGAGACTTCCCACTTCTCAAGCATCTGCGGCTGGACCTTGTTGTCGGCATCGGTGGCCAGCAAGGTGTCGTAGATCATGTAGCCGTGCCACGTCGTGATGTAGGCGGTGGTGGCGTGCGGATCGGTCAGGCGCAGCGGCGAGTGCATCACCGTCTTGATGACGGTCTCGGCATAGGCCCCGTGAGCCATTGCGAGAGTGACGCCGGCGAGCGCGGCCGCTCGGACAAACTTGAGCATGTATTTCCCCTTGAAGCGTAGTGAGCGGCGCATGGGCCGCTACGTCGTTGACGCGCCGCGCTGGGGCGGCGCGCGAGGGTCAGGCTGTCGCTGCGGTCCGGCCGTCGAACACCGGCCCGCAAGGCGCCATTCTGATGCCCGGACGCAACCGTGTCCATGGTTGTTTTGCCGCATCCATCAGCATGGAACCGGGCGCGGCGCACACCAGAATCGTGTGCGCGATGGGCGTGAAATCGGCGCGAAAGTGCGCCGAGCTCTTGACCACCAGGATCGCGGCGCGCGTGGGTTCCACGCCGGCAAACCGGAACATCTCCTGGTCGGCCATCTGCACCTTGTTCGAGGCCAGGATGATGCGCACGCCACCGATGCGCAGGCACGCGCTGGGGCCAAGATCCATGTGAAAGCCGCGATAGAACGCACCATGCGTATCGAAGCGTCCTTCTGAAGTTTTCTCGACGATGAACTCGGTGTCCAGCGGTTCGTCGTGGGGAATACCCGAGTGTCCACCCAGTGCAATCCGCACCGTGTTGCCTGCACCGGCTCGGTGGGCGGCCAGCGCGGCGGCGGGGTCCACAATCAGACCAATTGCCGTATCGCGCGCATCGTGGCGGATCAGCGCGCGCAGCACGCCGGTGGTGTCGGAACTGCCGCCCGCGCCGGGGTTGTCCTGCGCATCGGCGATGACCACGGGCTTGGACGCATCGCGCGCCAGCCGCAACGCTTCCTGCACGGCTTCGTCCGGCGTGTAGAGCTTGCCGCCGAAGTCCTGTTCGGCATTCATGACCGCGCGCGTCATCTCGTCGGCGGCGGCGTCGGCCTCGGCTTGCGTGATGCCGTAAGCCCAGGCCGTGGGCGCGCATTCGGGAAAGTCCGCGGCCGGAAACCCGGTCGCAAAGGAAACGCTGGCCGCGCCACGCGCCTCAAGATCGCCCACCAACTGATACAGGCTGCGGGCCGGCTCGATGTCGGTGGACTGCCAGCACAGGGGAATCAAAAACGGCAGGCTGCGCAGGGCCGCGTAATGACGCGGCATGCCGCCCAGCCGCTGCGCCAGCAGGCCTGCGGCGCGCTGCCCGGTCTCGGCCATGTCGATGTGGGGATAGGTGCGATAGCAGACCAACGCGTCGGCATGGCGCACCATCGCGCGGGTCACGTTGGCGTGCAGGTCCAGGCTGGCAACGATCGGCACGTTGGGGCCGACCAATTCACGCACACGCTTGAGCAGCTCGCCCTCGCCATCGTCCAGATGCTCGGTGACCATGGCGCCGTGCAGATCCAGGTACACGCCATCTAGCGGCATGGCCTGCGACAACCCTTGCAAAATCATCGCGCTGATGCGCTCGAACGCATCACGGGTCACATGCCCCGAGGGACTGGCCGCCGCCCACGTCGTGGGTATCAGCGCATGCTGCCCCATGGCCTCGATAAATCCCGCCACCGGAATGTTGGCGCCCGCCACCGCCTCGAACATCGCGGGGCCGCTGACCAGCTTCGGCCACCCCCCACCCTTGTCCGCAAAATCCTCCCACGCCGCGCGCGATGGCGCGAACGTATTCGTCTCATGCTGAAAGCCGCCGATCCCGATGCGCATCAGGTTTCCCCTTGTCGTACAGATATTCGGAAGGCGCGGCAAAGCGCCGCGCCTGTTTCAGTGCTTCAAGCCGCGCCCCTCAGCCCCAAGGCAAGAACGACGCGGCCCAATTCATGCACGCCCTGCCCAAGCGCGGTCGCGCGGATCCGGGCTCCGCCGGTCCGCTGCGACGCCCCCTGGGGGGAGGCGCTACGCGCCTCGGGGGGGGCGTTATTTGGCTACTGGCATGGTGAATTCGGCGCCCTTGGCGATGCTGTCGGGCCAGCGTTGCATCACGCTCTTGTAGCGCGAGTAGAAACGGATGCCTTCCTCGCCATACGCATGGTGGTCGCCGAACAGCGAGCGCTTCCAGCCGCCGAACGAATGCCACGCCA
>CBHWAL010000059.1:0-13136 GCA_966111495.1 uncultured Achromobacter sp.
GGCCGATTGAATGTCCGTAGCCGACTCCGTCCGTCCGGCGCGCGTGTTGCTGTTCATCCATTCCCTGCATGGCGGGGGCGCTGAGCGCGTCGCCGCGGACCTGAGCGCCCATTGGGCCGCCGAGGGCAGTGAGGTCATGGTGGTCACGCAGGCCAGCGCCGACGGCGACGTGTACGCGCTGCATCCCAAGGTCCGGCGCGAAGTCCTGCACACGGCGGGCGAGGGCGGCGGGCTGCGCGGCATCCTCAGCAACCTGCAGCGCGTGCGCGCGCTGCGCCGCGTCGTCAAGGCGTTCCGGCCCGACATCGTCCTGGGCATGATGACCACGGCATCCGTGCTGTCCGTGCTGGCCTGTGCGGGGCTGAACTGCCGCGTTATCGCCACCGAGCATACCCATCCGCCGTCGCAGACCCTGTCGGGCTTCTGGCAGCGGCTGCGCCGGCTGACGTATCCGCGCGCCGCGCGCGTGGTCGCCTTGACGCGCGGCACCGCCGACTGGCTGGAACAGCATGTGCCGGGCTCGCGGCTGGCGGTCATCCCCAATCCCGTCCACTTTCCGTTGCCGCGTGCCGAGCCCGTCGTTCCGCCTGCCGCGCAGGATGGCCGCAAGCGGCTGCTGGCGGTCGGACGGCTGCATGGCGACAAGGGCTTCGACCTGCTGATCCAGGCCTTCGCGCGCCTGGCGCCGTCGCATCCCGGCTGGGACTTGGTTATTCTGGGCGAAGGCAGCGAACGCCAGGCGCTCGAAGCGCAGGTGCGCGAGGCCGGCCTGGAATCGCGCATCTCGATGCCGGGACGCGCCGGCAATGTGGGCGACTGGTACGACAGCGCCGATCTTTATGTACTGACCTCGCGCTTCGAAGGCTTGTCCAATACCCTGCTCGAATCCATGGCCAGCGGCCTGGCGGCGGTGTCGTTCGATTGCGATACGGGCCCGCGCGAGATCGTGCGCGAAGGCATCGACGGCGTGCTGGTGCGGCCCAACGGCGACGTGCCCGCGCTGTGCAAAGCGCTGGACGCGGTCATGGGCGATGAAAATAGCCGCGCGCGCATGGCGCAGGCGGCGACCGACGTGCGCGACCGATTCTCGGCCGCGCGCGTGCTGCAAAAATGGCAGGAACTTTTTGACGGCGTGCGGGCGGCGGGCCGCTAGGGCCCCCCGCGCGCCGTTGCCACGGTGACCACGAGAACAACATCATGTGTGGAATAGTCGGAATTTGGGGCCCCCTGGGGAACAAGGCGCAGGTGCTGGCAGATAGCTGCCGGCGCATCCGCCATCGCGGGCCGGACAGCAATGGCTTCTGGGAAGACGCGGATGCGGGAATCGCGCTGGCGCACGTGCGCCTGGCGATCCTGGACCTGACCGAAGCGGGCCACCAGCCCATGACGTCCGCCTGCGGCCGCTACGTCATGGTGTTCAACGGCGAGGTCTACAACCACCTGGACATCCGCAAGCAGCTCGAGGAATCGGCGCAGGCGCCGGCGTGGCGGGGGCATTCGGACACCGAAACCCTGCTTGCCGGATTTACCGCGCTGGGCATCGAAGCCACGCTGCAAGCCTCAGTCGGCATGTTCGCCATCGCGTTGTGGGACAAGGCCTCGCGCAAGCTCGTGCTGGCGCGCGACCGCATGGGGGAAAAGCCGCTCTACTACGGCTATTCCAACGCCGAACTGGTGTTTGCATCCGAGCTCAAGGGCCTGATGCCGATTCCGGGCTTCGGGCGTAACCTGAACCGCAACGCGCTTGCGTCGTTCATGCGGCACAACTACATTCCCGCGCCGCAATCCATCTACGAAGGCATCGCCAAGCTGCCGCCCGGCACGTGGATCGAGTTCTCGGCCGACGACGCGCGCAACCGCCGCATGCCGGAACCGCGCGTGTACTGGTCGGCCCGCGAGGCCGCGGATGCCGCCGGGCAATCGCGCCTGTCGTTCGACTCGGACGCGCAGGCCACCGACGCGCTGGAGAAGGTACTGTCCAAGGCCGTGGGCGGCCAGATGCTGTCCGACGTGAGCCTGGGCGCCTTCCTGTCCGGCGGCATTGATTCGTCGACCATCGTGGCGCTGATGCAGGCGCAAAGCTCGCAGCCGGTGCGCACGTTTGCCATCGGCTTTCACGAAAAGGGCTACGACGAGGCGCAACACGCGAAGGCCGTGGCCACGCACCTTGGCACCGATCACACCGAACTCTACGTCACCGCGGACGACGCGCTGGCGGTCGTGCCGTCGCTGGCCGACATGTACGACGAACCCTTTGCCGACTCGTCGCAGATCCCCACGTCGCTGGTCACGCGCATGGCGCGCCAGCACGTGACAGTGGCTTTGTCGGGCGACGGCGGCGACGAACTCTTCGGCGGCTATTCGCGCTACTTCCGCGTGGACAACTGGTGGCGACAGTTCGAGCGCGTGCCCGGCCTGCTGCGCAAGCCGGCCGGCGCGATGCTCAGCGCCTCCACCCATCTGCCCGGCCGTGGCGCCTGGCGCGGCAAGGTCGGTAAGCTGGGCGAACTGCTGCGCGCCGATACGCGCGGCGAGTTCTACCGCATGTTCGTGTCGTACTGGGCGGACCCCGCCCGCGTCGTGAAAGGGGGTGTCGAACCCGAGTCGGTGTTCGAACGCGCCATGCAGGGATCATTCTTCGAGTCGATGATGAAGCTCGATACGGTGACCTACCTGCCCGACGACATCCTGGTCAAGGTGGACCGTGCGGCGATGGCGGTCAGCCTGGAAACCCGCGTGCCGCTGATCGACCACCGCGTCTATGAATTTGCCTGGAGCCTGCCGCACCAGTACAAGGTGCGCGGCAACACGGGCAAGTGGCTGCTGCGGCAGGTGCTGCATCGCCACGTGCCGCAGGCGCTGGTCGACCGCCCCAAGCGCGGCTTTGCCGTGCCGCTGGCCGCGTGGCTGCGCGGCCCGTTGCGCGGATGGGCCGATGCGCTGCTGGATCCGGCGCGCCTGCGTCAGGAGGGCTGGTTCGAACCCGAGCCCATCCTGCGCAAATGGCGTGAACACACGTCGGGGCATCGCAATTGGGACAGCCACCTGTGGGGCGTGCTGATGATGCAGGCCTGGCTGGACCGCTACCGCGCGGGGATGGACCAAGGGGGACCGATTGAGGACCGTTGACGAATGAAAATACTGATGCTGGTCAGCTCCATGCACGCCGGCGGCGCGGAACGCGTTGCGGCGACCCTGGTCAACGCATGGTCCGAGCGCGGAGACACCGTCATCCTGACGCCCACCTACTCGTCCAAGGGCACCTGCTTTTATCCCCTGTCGGACAAGGTCCAGCTTTCGTGGCTGGCTGACCTGGCCGGCACCCGGGTGTCGGGCGCGATGGCGGCCTTCAAGCGGTTGCTGGCCCTGCGCAAGCACATTCGCGATTCACGGCCCGACGTGGTGGTGTCGTTCCTGACCAACGTGAACGTGGCCGCCATTCTGGCCACGCGCGGCCTGAACGTGCCGCTCATCGTCTGCGAACGCACCAATCCGGTCGCCGAAACCACCACGGGCTCCGTTTGGCGCAAGCTGCGCCGCGTGCTGTATCCGCGCGCCGACATGGTGACGGTGCAGGCGGAAGACACCGCCGGCCCGTTCGCGCGCCAGGTGCCCGGCATCCGGCGCCTGGCCGTCATCCCCAATCCGCTGCCCGCGCCGCTGCTCGATGCGCCGCTGGTGCAGCAGCGCCACGAGGCCGGTCCGCGCGAGCTGATTGCGATGGGGCGGCTGGTGCCCGACAAGCAGTTCAATCTCTTGATCGACATCTTTGCGCAGATTGCGCCGGAATTCCCGGACTGGAACCTGCGCATCTGGGGCGAAGGCCCCGAGCGCGAGGCGCTGCAGCAGCAGGTGGCGCGCCTGCGCCTGCAATCGCGAATCAGCTTGCCCGGACGTACCGAGGCGCCCTGGGAAGAACTGGCGCGCGGCCAGGCCTTCGTGCTCAGTTCGCTGGTCGAGGGCTTTCCCAATGTGTTGCTGGAGGCCATGTCGCTGGGTTTGCCCTGCGTGGCGTTCGATTGCCCCAGCGGTCCGCGCGAGATGACGCGAGACGGGCAGGACGCGCTGCTGGTGCCGGCGGGCGACCGGGTCGCGATGACGGATGCCTTGCATCGCCTGATGAGCGATGTGTCGCTGCGCGAGCAGCTGGGCGCGCGCGCCGCCGCCGCCGTGCGCCAGCGCTACGCGTTGTCCAGCGTGCTGACCGAATGGGATGAACTGTTCGAAGCGGTGCGGGAGGGGCGATGAGCACCCGGCCGCTGCGCATTCTGCATGTCATCACGGGGCTGGGCCAGGGCGGCGCCGAATCGGTGCTGACGCGCCTGGCGACCTGGCCGCAGGCGGATGTCGAGCACACGGTCGTGTCGCTGACCGATGAAGGCCTGTACGGCGAGCGCCTGCGCGCGGCGGGCGTCTCGGTGCATGCCCTGGGCATGAAGCGCGGCCGCGTCAGCCTGGGCGGCTTCCTGGCGCTGCGGCGCCTGATCGCCACGTCCCGCCCGGACGCCGTGCAAACCTGGATGTACCACGCCGACCTGATCGGCGGCCTGGCCGCCCGCCTGGCGGGCGTTCGCGCCATCGCCTGGGGCATCCGCAATTCCGGCGCGCACCTTGAACGCAGCAGCCGCTCGGCGCGGCTGGTGCTGCGCGCGTGTGCGATGCTGTCCGGCAGCGTGCCGCGCGCGATTGTCTGCGCGGCGCAGAATGCCGCCGAGCGCCACGCTGAAAAAGGCTACCGCCGCGACCGCATGGTCGTGATCGCCAACGGCTACGACCTGTCGCGCTACGCGCCGGATCCGCAGGCGCGCTCACGCGTTCGCGCCGCATGGGGACTGTCCGAGGACGTGCCGGTGATCGGCTGCGTGGCGCGCTGGGATCCGCTCAAGGATCACGCCAACCTGCTGCGCGCCGTGGCCGCACTGGTGCGCGATGGACGCGACGCGGGGCTGCGCTGCGTGCTGATCGGCCGTGACATGACCGACGGCAACGCCCAACTGGGCGCCTTGCTCGACAAGCTGGACCTGCGCGACCGCGTGGTGCTCAACGGCCCCAGCGACGACGTGCCCGCCGTCATGAACGGGCTGGACCTGCACGTGCTGTCGAGCTGCGCCGAAGGTTTTCCGAACGTGGTGGCCGAGGCCATGGCGTGTGGCGTGTATTGCGTGGTGACCGACGTGGGCGACGCCGCCTACATCGTCGGCGACACGGGCGTGGTGGTGCCGCCCGAGCAGGCCGAGGCCCTGGCCCGCGGCATCGAGTCCGCGCTGGGCGACGTGGCCGCGCGCGGCCGCGAGCGCGCGGGCGAGGCCGGACGCGCCCGCGTCCTGGAAAACTTTGATCTTGCACGTATGGTGCAAAGCTACATCGCCGTCTGGCGCCGCATTTCTGGAGTCCAAGCATGAGCGCCGGACGCTGCCTGCTGTTTGTCGTCAACAACCCGGCGTTCTTCATGTCGCACCGCGTGCCGGTCGCCTTGGCCGCGCAGAAGGCGGGCTACGACGTCCATGTCGCGACGATGGAGGGTCCCGCCGTGGCCGACATCCAGGCGCTGGGCATGACCCATCACCCCATTCCGATGACGCGCAGCGGCAAGCATCCGTTGCAGGAGCTGGGCACGCTGCTGGCGCTGGTGCGCCTTTTCCGCCGGCTGCGTCCGGATGTGGTGCACCTGGTCACCATCAAGCCCGTGCTGTACGGCGGCATCGCCGCGCGCATCGCGCGTGTGCCGGGCATGGTCGCGGCGATCTCCGGATTGGGATTCGTGTTCCTGTCCAACTCGCTGAAGAGGGGGCGGGTGCGCGCCGTGGTGGCGCGCCTGTACCGCATTGCGCTCGGCAACCCGAACAGCGGGTTTATCTTCCACACCCCCAACGACCGCGACCTGCTCAAGTCGCTGGGCGCGGTGCGCGAGGATCAGGTGGTCATCATTCGCGGCGCGGGCGTGGACCTGGACGCCTACCGTCCGATGCCGGAGCCGCCCGCGCCGCCCGTCGTCGTCACGATGGTGGCGCGCTTGCTGCGCGACAAGGGCGTACAGGAATTCGTGCAGGCGGCCAAGTTGCTGCGCGAACGCGGCGTGCCGGTGACGATGCAACTGGTGGGCGGGCTGGACCCGGGCAACCCGGCGTCCGCCACGCAGGCCGATGTCGACGCCTGGCAGCAGGACGGCTGCGTGCAGGCGCTGGGCGAGCGCTCTGACGTGGCGACGCTGTATGCGGCCGCGCACATTGCGGTGCTGCCGTCCTACCGGGAAGGTCTGCCGAAATCCTTGATAGAGGCCGCGGCCTGCGGGCGGGCGGTTGTTACGACCGACGTGCCCGGTTGCCGCGACGCCATCGAACGCAACGTGACCGGCCTTCTGGTGCCGGTGCGCGACGCGGCGGCGCTGGCTGACGCCATTGCGCGTCTGACCGGCGACGCGACGTTGCGTCAGGCGATGGGCACGGCGGGCAGGGTGCTGGCAGAACGCGAGTTCGACATCAATCAGGTCGCGCGAATTCACGTCGCGCTGTACGACGCGCTCAGCGCCTGATCGCGTCGATCCAGAAACGCGTGGACGGGTCCTGCTGGCTGGGTTGGGGCGCGTCCAGCTCGCGCATGATGTTCTTGGCCAACACCTTGCCAAACTCCACGCCCCACTGATCGAACGGGTTGATGCCCCAGATCACGCCCTGCGTGAATACCTTGTGCTCGTACAGGGCAAGCAGCGCGCCCAGCGTGTAGGCCTCAAGGCGAGGCAGCACGATCAGCGACGATGGCCGTCCGCCCGGATGCACGCGGTGCTGCGCCAGCAGACGCGCGCGCGCCGGATCGCGTTCCGTGGCGGAGGTCTCGGCCAGGGCTTCTTCGAAGGTCTTGCCGCGCAGAAGCGCCGAGCGCTGCGCCAGGCAGTTGGCGACCAGCAGCTCGTGATGCCGGGCATAGGCATGGTCCGGCTGTTCGCACAGGATGAAATCCACGGGCGCGCCCGCTGCGTCCTGATGCAGCCACTGGAAGAACGTGTGCTGGCAATCCGTGCCCGGCATCCCCCACACCGCCGGTCCGGTCGGCACGCCGGCGGGACTGCCGTCGGCCGTGGCGACCTTGCCCAGCGATTCCATTTCAAGCTGCTGGGCCCAAGGCACGATGTGATGCAGCCGCGAATCGTAGGGCGCGATGACCAGCGAGTCGTAGCCCAGCACGCTGCGGTTGGCCACGCCGGCCAGCGCCAGCTGCACGGGCGCGTTTTCGGCGGGCGGCGCGGTGCGGAAGTGGTCGTCCATGGCCGCCGCGCCGGCCAGGAGCCGGTCGAAGGTGTCGTTGCCGAACGCCAGGGCGATCGGCAGGCCGATGGCGGACCACAGCGAATAGCGGCCGCCCACCCAATCCCAGATCTGGAAGATGTGGTCGGGCAGGATGCCCAGATTGAGCGCTGCCTCGACGTTGCAGGTGATCGCCACGACCTGCTTGATGGGATCGGCAACGCCGGCCTCGCGCAGCCAGTTCATCGCGACCTCGGCGTTGGCCAGCGGTTCGGTCGTGGTGAACGATTTGGAGGCGACGATGACCAGCGTGTTGTGCGGGTCCAGGTGGCTCATCGCTTCGGCAACCGAATGTGAGTCCACGTTGGAAGCAAAGCGCACATCGCGGCGTGCGCCCTCGTGGCGCAAGGCGCGGGTGACCAGGCGCGGTCCCCAGTCGCTGCCGCCGATGCCAAGATGCAGCACGCCGCTATAGCGGCCGGCCGCGTCGGCGGTGCGCACGAATTCGCGCAGGCGTTCGCGCTCGGCCAGCACTGCCTTGGCTACCATGGCGGGCGGCTCGGCCGCGCGCAAGGCGGTGTGCCAGGCGGCGCGGCCTTCCGTCCAGTTGGCCTGGCCGCCGTCAAAGAGCCGCGCACGGCAGGCGTCGAAGTCCTGTTGCACCAGCAGCGCCTGCGAGGCGGCCAGCAGGTCGGGCGACTGCGCCTGGGCGCTCAGATCCAGGCGCAGCCCGGGAGCGTTGATAAGGCGCAGCTTTTGGCCGCCCCGGGATGCCGTGCGTGTTGCGGCGATGAACTGCTGCCACGCGGGGCTGTTGGCTAACGACATGGGCGGATCAGAAAGGCAGTGTGGCGTTCGGGGCGAGCTTGCCGAGTTCGCGGCGGAAGTCGGCCTGGATGCGCGCGAGCGCCGCTTCGCTTTGCGCTTCAAAACGCAGCACGACGACGGGCGTAGTGTTCGACGGCCGCGCCAGGCCAAAGCCGTCGGCGTACTCGGCGCGCACGCCGTCGATCGTGATCACGCGTTTGGCGTCGGGGAACTGGCCCTGATCCTGCAATGCCTTGACCAGCGTAAACGGCTGGCCTTCTTCCATTTCAAGCTTCAGCTCCGGCGTGGACACGTCCTGGGGCAGGGCTTCCAGCGGGGCGCAGGCGTCGGCAGAGCGCGACACGATCTCCAGCAGGCGGGCGCCGGTGTAGAGGCCATCGTCAAAGCCGTACCAGCGTTCCTTGAAGAAGATGTGGCCGCTCATTTCGCCGGCCAGCGGCGCGCCGGTTTCGGCCAGCTTGGCCTTGACCAGGGAGTGACCCGTCTTCCACATCAGGGCGGTGCCGCCGGCCGCTTCGACCGACAGGCCGACGTGGCGGCTGCACTTGACGTCATAGATGATGGTGGCGCCGGGGTTGCGCTCGAGCACGTCGCGCGCAAACAGGACAAGTTGGCGGTCGGGCCAGATGATCTGGCCGGACTTGGTGACCACGCCCAACCGGTCGCCGTCGCCGTCGAAGGCCAGGCCAAGCTCGCAATCGGTCTCGGCGACGTGCTTGATCAGGTCCTGCAGGTTCTTGGGTTCGGCGGGATCGGGATGGTGGTTGGGGAAGTTGCCGTCGACCTCGCAGAACAGTTCGTCGACCTCGCAGCCCAGCGCGCGAAAGAGCTGCGGCGCGACCGCGCCGGCCACGCCGTTGCCGCAGTCGATGGCGATCTTCATGGGGCGCGCCAGCTTGACGCCGGCGGCCACGCGCGAAATATAGGTTTGCGCCAGGTCGAGCTGGCGGCACGTGCCGGCCTCGGAAGCGGGCGCCGGGGCGTCGCCGTTCATGGTCTGCGCCAGTTGCTGGACGTCGTCGCCGTACAGCGCGCGGCCGCCCATCATCATCTTGAATCCGTTGTACTTGGGCGGGTTGTGGCTGCCGGTAATGGCTACGCCCGACCCGGTCTGCATGATGTTGGCCGCAAAGTACACAAGCGGAGTGGGGACCATGCCAACGTCCAGCGTGTCCACGCCTCCCTCGAGCATTCCTTCCTGCAGCGCAAGCGACAGCATTTCGCTGCTGAGGCGTCCATCGCGGCCGACCACGAGCGTCTGCACGCCTTGCTCGCGAGCGCGGGCGGCAAGCGCCACGCCGAGCGAACGCGCGAAGGCGGCGTCGATCAGGTCCGGCACCGTGCCGCGAATGTCATACGCCTTGAAAACGGAGGCCGGAAATTGTGTATGGTTGCCCACGACGGTTCCTTGTTGAGGGGGACAGCGCGGCGGCTGCCGGGTAATGGTAAACCCGTACATCCAAACCGCTATGGCAAGGGTCAAAGCAGGATTATCCCCCATCGGCGAGGGGGGCTTCATCCTTCAGGCGGAGTAGGGCAAGGAGTAGAGCGCGGAGTAGGGCGCGGAGTAGGGCGTTTACCCGGTGCCGGCCTGCCCCGCCATGGTGCGGCGCGCAGGGCGGCGCCGCCTGTTTCCGGTGCACACCCGCGGGCAAAACAGCCGCTTCCCGGGCTGCCGCGCATGGCACAAAAGTTGCTCGTCATCCGAAGGTGATACGCTTGCCGGGCAAGCAGAAAGACCAGGAGGGGCCATGGGCGCCAAAGTATCCACAGTCATGTCATCGGGCGGCGCCACAAGCAGGCGAGGACCACCCACGGACTTTGCCGGTCCGGCGGCCGGCCGCGAACGCAGGCTCGATATCCACGTCTTTGCCGCAGCAACGGGCGAACTGGCTAGCGGCCGCGCCTGGGAACGCAGCGTCTGGCGCGATGCGCGCGTCCTGATCGCCGAGTGCCCGGCGCCGCATCTGGCGGCCTCGATCGAAAGCGCGCTGCGCACGGTCGCCGCCAGCGTGGCGCGGGACCGCGGCTGGCCGGCCGCCGGCACCGTGTCCTTCTCGCTCGACGACCGCAGCGGCGTTTTCCGCGTCATCGACGCGCAGGCGCGGGCCCGCACGCCGGACATGCCGGTCGCCGAACACGATCCCATCGCGGCGCACGTGCTGGAAGTGCGCATCGATGGCTGCGGCGATCGCCGCCTGCCGTGCACTCATCTCATGGTCTGCGGCGCCACCCGTGGCGAAGTCCTGCGCCGCGCCTACCGCGCCTTGTCCGAATTGCCCGGCCCCGCCGGCGTGGACCGCGCCTTCCTGATGGAGCGCATCGCCTCCCGCGCCTTCTGCTCGGGCATGACGGGCACCCGGCTGGACCAGGCGGTCGGCTGACAGGCCCATCAGACACGCCCAAGGGGCTTCGGCGGGCGCCGCCAAGCCCCTACAATAGTCCGCACATCCCATGAACAGCGCCCGGTCCTTGCGGCCGGGCCGACTTTCTGTGCGGCATCCATGACACTGCTGACCGATCTCCAGGCCCTCTTGGGCGACTCCCACGTGCTGACCGGCGCGGACGCGGATTCCTATGTGCTGGATTGGCGCCGCCGCTATCGCGGCGCGGCCCTGGCGGTGATTCGCCCCGGCTCCACGGCTGAAGTGGCCGACGCCATCAAACTGTGCGCGCGGCACGGCGTGCCGGTGGTGCCGCAAGGCGGCAATACCGGCCTGTGCGGCGGCGCCACGCCGGATGACACTGGCACCGCCGTCGTCCTGTCCACCGCGCGGCTCACCGCGGTGCGCGCGCTGGATACCGACAACGACACCATCACAGTCGAGGCCGGCTGCATCCTGCAGGCCGTGCAGGATGCAGCCGCCACCGCGAACCGGCTGTTCCCGCTGAGCCTGGCGGCCGAAGGCAGTTGCACCATCGGCGGCAACCTGGCCACCAACGCCGGCGGCACGCAGGTGCTGCGCTATGGCAATACGCGCGACCTCACGCTGGGTCTGGAGGTCGTGACCGCCGAAGGCGAGATCTGGGATGGCCTGCGCGGCCTGCGCAAGGACAACACCGGTTATGACTTGCGCGACCTGTACATCGGCAGCGAAGGCACGCTGGGCATCATCACGGCCGCTACGCTCAAGCTGTATCCGCGCCCCGTGGCATCCTGCACGGCGCTGCTGACGCTGGATAGCATCGACAACGCCGTGGAGGTTCTGTCCCGCGCCCGTTCCGGGTTCGGCGCCTCGCTGACCGGGTTCGAGCTCATGAGCGGCGCCTGCCTGCAAGGCGTGGTGCGCCTGTTCCCGCAGCAGCGCCTGCCCTTCGAGGGCGAGTCGGCCGCCTCGCCGTGGTTCGCGCTGCTGGAGCTGTCCGACAGCGAAAGCGAGACCCACGCCCGCGAGCGCTTCGAGGCCGTGCTGGGCGACGCCATCGAGGCCGGTCTGGTGAACGACGCCGCCATCGCCGCCAATGTCTCGCAGAGCAAGGCGTTGTGGCACCTGCGCGAAAGCATTCCGCTGGCCGAGGCCGAGCTGGGCAAGTCGGTCAAACATGATGTGTCCATTCCCATTTCGTCGATCGCCGGATTCGTGCACAAGACCAACACTTTGCTGCAGGCGCGCTTTCCGGGCGTGCGCCACGTGATCTTTGGCCATCTGGGCGACGGCAACCTGCACTACAACGTGGCGCATGCCCCCGGCCAGACTGAAGCCGAGCTCCTGGCGCTGCAAGGCGAGATCTATGGCGTCGTGCATGACAGCGTGCATGCGCACAAGGGGTCCATCAGCGCCGAGCACGGCGTGGGCCAGTTGAAACGCGACGAACTGCCGCGCTACAAGCATCCCGTTGAACTTGCGCTGATGCGCCGGATCAAGCACGCGCTGGATCCCCAGGGCCTCATGAACCCCGGCAAGGTGCTGCAGGCATAGCGCGGGCAGGAACTCACACCATGGCAACCCCTCCCGCAGCGGGCGCGAATCACCGGGTGCTGATCGTCGAGGACGACCACATCATCGCCGGCAACCTGTACAGCTTCCTGGAGGCGCGCGGCTTTCTGCCCGACGTGGCCTACAGCGGACCCGCTGCCTTGCAACGGTTGAAGGAGCAGCGCTTTGACGCCGTGCTGCTGGACATCGGGCTGCCCGGCATGGACGGCAACGCCGTGCTCCACGCCATGCGCACGGAACGGCGGCTGGACGTGCCGGTGCTGATGCTGACCGCGCGCGACAGCCTCGAAGACAAGCTGGCGGGCTTCTCGCACGGCGCCGACGACTACCTCACCAAGCCCTTCGCACTGCTGGAAGTGGAAGCGCGGCTGCTGGCGCTGATCCAGCGTTCCAAGGGGGCAACGGTGGACGCCGCGCGCACCTTCGGCCCGCTTCATTTCGACGCGCGCACCCGCGTCGTGTCGGTCAGCGGCGCGCCGGTGCACCTGACCCGCAAGGCGGGTCTCATCATCGAAGTGCTGCTGCGCGATCCGGGCCGCGTGGTGACGCGCGAAGAACTGGAATCGGTGCTGTGGGGCAACGAGCCGCCCTCATCCGATGCGCTGCGCAGCCAGGTCCACCTGCTGCGGCGCGCGCTGGCCGACGCGGGCTTTGACGGCATCGAGACCGTGCACGGCACCGGCTGGCGCCTGTCGCTGCCCGGCGCTGCATCATGAGCCGCGCCGCCGCCGGCACGCTGACTCAACGCGTCGTCTGGGCGCTGACGGGCACGGTTGCGCTGTTCGTCACGGCGCTGGCCCTCCTGGCTTACCTGACGTTCGACCAGATGGAAGACGACCTGGTCAACGACATCCTGAACACCGAAATGGACCGCTTGGTCCAGCATGCGCGCAGCAGTGACGAGTTCCTGCCGCGCCACGGCGCGCGCGAGCTGGGCGGGTCCATGCGTGCGTGGTTGAGCGTCGATGGCCAGCCGCCCGCCGGCATGCCGCCCGAACTGCTCTCGCTGGAAAACGGCCTGCATCTCCTCGAACCTGGCGCCTACACCTGGCATGTGATGGTGGCCGAGACGGGCCGGGGTACGGTGTACCTGCTGTACGACGCCACCGACAACGAAGAGCGGGTGCAC
>CBHWAL010000060.1:0-13114 GCA_966111495.1 uncultured Achromobacter sp.
TGGTGGGCACGCAAGGCGTCTACAACATGAGCGCCGCCGACCACAGCGGCTTTGACGAACGCGGCCGCGAACTCATCACCGTCAAAGACGGCAACTGGACCCTGGTCAAGTAAAAGGATTTCCCCCCCACGCTCACATGCGCTGCGGGGCGTCGCCAGGAAGCAGTCTCTGTGCGTCCCATCGGGATGCCGCGGATCCGGCTCCGCCGGTCCGCAGGCATGCCCCTGGGGAAAGCGCGCAGCGCTTCGGGGGGGAAATCAGTTTTCCGGAATTTCGCATGAATGCTCAGATTGCCTTGATCCTCGGGCAGGACGGCATCACCAACGGCGCCATCTACGCGCTGCTGGCGTTGTCCATCCTGCTGGTCTTCACCGTCACCCGTGTGCTGTTCATCCCGCAGGGCGAGTTTGTCGCCTTCGGCGCGCTCACCATGGCCGCCATGCAGGCGGGCAAGCCGATCCTGCTGGTCTGGCTGCTGCTGGCGTTCGCGCTGGTCGAGGTCGTCGCCGATCTGATGACGCGCCGCAAACGCCCCGCGCGCGGCCGCACCCACTGGCGCATGGCGGCCAAGGTGATCTATCCGCTGGCGCTCGCGCTGCTGCTGTATCGCCTGCCCCTGGCCCAATTGCCGATGGCAGTGCAGGCGCTGCTGACGCTGCTGTTGCTGGTGCCGATGGGACCGCAGCTCTATCGCCTGTTCTATCAGCCGATCGCATCCGCCTCGACGCTGGTGCTGCTGATCGTCTCGATCGCGGTCCACCTGGCGCTGGTGGGCCTGGGTCTGTTGGCCTTTGGCGCGGAAGGCGCGCGCACCGCGCCGTTCAGCGACGCCAGCATGACGCTGGGTCCGGTCAACGTGAACAGCCAGGCGCTGTGGGTGGTGGCGGTGTCGATCGTGCTGATCGTCGTGCTTTATCAGTTCTTTGAACGCTCGATGTACGGCAAGGCGCTGCGCGCTGCGGCGTTCAACCGCATCGGCGCACGCCTGATGGGCATCTCGCCCGTGTTCGCGGGCAAGGCCACGTTCTTTCTGGCCGCGCTGATCGGCACCGTGTCGGGCATCCTGATCGCGCCCATCACCACCATGTATTTCGATTCGGGCTTCATGGTCAGCCTGAAGGGCTTCGTGGGCGCCATCATCGGCGGGCTGGTGAGCTATCCGCTGGCCGCGGCGGGCGCCGTGCTGGTCGGCCTGATCGAAGCCTTCTCGTCGTTCTGGGCCAGCGCCTACAAAGAAATCATCGTGTTCACGCTGATCATCCCCGTGCTGCTCTGGCGTTCACTCAACAGCCATCACGTCGAGGAAGAAGACGAATGACCCCGCGCCACATCCTCTTAGCCTTCCTGGCCCTGCTGGCGCTCGGCCCCCTGGTGCTGCCGCCGTTCTACGTCACGCTGCTGAACTACATCGGCCTGTATGCGCTGGTGGCGCTGGGCCTGGTGCTGCTGACCGGCGTCGGCGGCCTGACCAGCTTCGGCCAGGCCGCTTTCGTGGGCGTGGGCGCCTACACGACGGCGCTGCTCACCACCCGCGCGGACACCCTGCCGTCGTGGCTTGGCTGGCTGGGCGCATCGCCCTGGCTCACGCTGCTTGCCGGCCTGGCGCTGACGCTGGCGCTGGCCTATCTGCTGGGCGCAATCACGCTGAAGCTGTCCGGCCACTTTTTGCCGCTGGGCACGATCGCCTGGGGCCTGTCGCTGTATTTCGTCTTCGGCTCGGTCGAAGGGCTGGGCGGCCACACCGGCATCCCGGACATTCCGGCCGTCAGCCTGTTCGGATGGACGCTCAACCAGGGCGGCAACATCTACTACCTGATCTGGGCCTTTCTGCTCGTCGCCGTCTGGTCCACGCAGAACCTGCTGGACTCGCGCGAAGGCCGCGCGATCCGCGCGCTCAAGGGCGGGCGCGTGATGGCCGAATCGATGGGCGTGGACACGGCGCGCTCGCGCATGGTGATCTTCGTGATCGCGGCGCTGCAAGCCTGCGCGTCGGGCTGGCTGTACGCGCACATGCAGCGCTTCGTGAACCCCAACCCGTTCGGCCTGCAGATGGGCATCGAATACCTGTTCATGACCGTCATCGGCGGCGCCGGGCAGGTCTGGGGCGCGCTGGTTGGTGCGGGCGTTTTCACGGTGCTCAAGCAATGGCTGCAAGATCTCTTGCCCAAGGTGCTGGGTCAGACCGGCAACTTTGAAGTGATCGTCTTCGGCTTCGGCATGGTGCTGCTGCTGCACCGCGCCCGCAGCGGCCTGTGGCCGGTGCTGACGCGCTGGGTGCCCGTCAAGCGCAAGCCGCGCCATGTCGACATGACGGCCGAACCGCTGCCCCGGCGCACCATGCCGCCGCGCGGCGAGGTGGTGCTGAAAGCCGTGGACGTGACGCGCAAGTTCGGCGGCCTGGTGGCCAACAACGCCATGAACCTGGAAATCCGAGCGGGCGAAGTGCTGGCGCTGATCGGCCCCAATGGCGCGGGCAAGAGCACGATGTTCAATCAGATCTCGGGCGTGGACACGCCGACCTCGGGACAGGTCACGCTGCTGGGCCAGCCGGTTGCCGGCGTGGGCGCGCGCAAGATCGCTCGCCTGGGTCTGTCGCGCACCTTCCAGCACGTGCGGCTGCTGGGCCGCATGAGCGTGCTGGAAAACGTGGCCATCGGCGCGCACCTGCGCGGGCACCGGGGCGTGCTGCCGGCCGCCTGGCGGCTGGACCGGCCCGAAGAAGCGCGCCTGCTGGCCGAGGCCGCGCGTCAGGTCGAGCGCGTGGGACTGGGCAAGCATCTGCATGACGAGGCGGGCTCGCTGGCGCTGGGCCAGCAGCGCATCCTGGAGATCGCGCGCGCGCTGGCGTCCGACCCGTGCATCCTGCTGCTGGACGAACCCGCGGCCGGCCTGCGTTACCAGGAAAAGTGCGAGCTGGCCGAGCTGCTCAAGCGCTTGCGCGCGGAAGGCATGGCCATCCTGCTCGTCGAACACGACATGGATTTCGTGATGGGTCTGGTGGATCGCGTGGTGGTCATGGACTTTGGCGAAAAGATTGCCGAAGGCCTGCCGGCCGAGATCCAGCAGAATCCCGCGGTGCTTGAGGCCTATCTGGGCGGAGTGGAAGAATGAGCGCGAACCTGCTGCAAGTACGCGACCTGCGCGTGGCCTACGACAAGGTCGAGGCCGTCTCGGGCGTCAGCCTGGACGTGGGCGAAGGCCAGATCGTCACCGTCATCGGTCCCAACGGGGCGGGCAAGACCACGCTGCTGTCGGCCATCATGGGCGTGCTGCCGTCGCAGGGCGGCATCACCTTCGGCGGCAAGGAACAGGCACACGCCGAGATTGAGGAGATGGTTGCGGCCGGCATGAACCTGGTGCCGGAAAAGCGCGAGCTCTTTGCCGAAATGACGGTCGAGGACAACCTCATGCTGGGCGCCTTCGACCGCTACCGCCGCGGCTTGCGCGACCAGGACCAGACGCTGGCCGAAGTCTATGACCTGTTCCCCCGTCTGCGGGAACGGCGCGCGCAATTGGCCGGCACACTGTCGGGCGGCGAGCGCCAGATGCTGGCCGTGGGCCGCGCACTGATGGCCAAACCCCGCCTGCTGATGCTGGACGAACCCAGCCTGGGGCTGGCGCCGCGCATCGTGCGCGAAGTGTTCCGCATCGTCGCGCGGCTGCGCGAGATGGGCGTGTCCATCCTGCTGATCGAACAGAACGCGCGCGCCGCGCTGCAGGTGGCCGATTACGCGTACGTGCTGGAAACCGGCGCGATCACGTTAGAAGGTCCGGCGGCCGAGGTTGCGCGGGATCCGCGTGTCGTGGAAGTCTATCTGGGGCTAGGCCACACCGCGCCGCCGGTCGCGGCGGTATAGCGCATAACCCAGCGGGTACATGACGGCCACAAGAAACGTCGCGACCGGTTGGGTAAGCCGGTAGGCCTGCACGGCCGTCGGCACACCCGAATGCTTCAGGTGCAGGCGAAAACGCGTGTAGCGCGCCGCCGCCATCATGAATTCGCGCGGACGGTAGCGGAAGAATTCCAGGTGATGCTGCAACATGTCCCAGGCCAGCAGGTACAGGCCCTGGGCGTTGTTCCCCACCGACACCGCGCCCTGGCTCAAGCCACCCGGCGTGTCGTGATAAGTGCGCACGACGCGGTTGATGAAGCGGCTGAGATACCCGGCCCTCGCCACCGCCCACCAGACCAGGCTCTCGGGCACGAAGCCCGCAACGTCCTCAGGAAACGGATATTTGCGCAGGATATCGGTACGCATGCAGCCGAATTTCTCGCCCTTGATGCGGTAGCGGAAGTACACGTCGACGGCGGTGCTGTCGAAAACGTCTTGTGGATAGCGGTCGCCGACGATGGTGCCGTCGGGCCGCGCGCACAGCCCGGTGATGGCGAAATACGAATCGCGGCGCGCAGGCGGGATGGCATTCCAGGCCTCATGGAAAATGGCCAGCGCGTCGGGCGGCATCTCGTCGTCGCTGTCCAGGCCCACGATCATCTGGCCGCGCGCCTCGCGTACGCCGCGGTTGAAGGCGGTCTTTTTGTGCTGGTTGTTCTGCCAGACATACCGGATCGGAAAATCCGCCAGCGACTGCCAATGCAGGATGGACTCGTGCGTGTTGTCGGTGGAGCCGTCGTCCACCACCACCCATTCAAAATCCCGGAAAGTCTGCTGGCAGAGCGATTCGTAGACGCGGTGCAGGGTCCCTGCCCGGTTGTAGGTCGGCGTCAGAACGGTGAAAAACATCGGTGTATCGGTCATGCCTGCTGTGCCCCTTGCGATCTTCCAGAAACCGCTGCGGTCTTGGTTCTTATGATTTCGCCTGAAGTGTAGGGGATATGCCCCGGGGAACCGATTCCACGGCTTTGGAATTTGCAATCAAATCTGACAAACGGTTCGGTTATTTTTTTGATGCCGAGCCTGGCGCCGCACGCTGGCCGCGGGGCATCGTGGCGTAAACTCGGGCGGCCCAATTCGGAACGCCTATGGAAGCCTCGCCCGTCCAGCTCAATGACATCGCCTTGTTCGTGGAGGTTGCCAAGCGCAAGAGCTTCAGTCAGGCGGCGCGCGCGCTGGACATGCCGACGTCGACGCTGTCGCGCCGGATTAACGAACTTGAGCGCGCGATCGGGCTGCGGCTAATCAACCGCAACACGCGCAGGTTGGATCTGACCGACGCGGGCGCGGCCTACATGCGCCGGTGCCAGGGTCTCATCGACGAAGCCCGGCTGGCGCACGAACAACTGCTATCGCTATCGGGCGGTCCGTCGGGCAATCTGCGCGTCTCGATGCCGTACAGCCTGGCCATCTGGCTGCTGCCGGAGACCATCAGCGATTTCACCGACCGCTATCCCGAGGTGGAGTGCGAATTCGACCTGAGCATGATGACGGCCTCCGACGCGCAGGGCACGCCGTTCGACATCGTGCTGCGTTTCGGCCGCGAAGCCGACTATCCGGGCGCGGCCGCCGACAACGGCAACGGCACGCCGCATCGCGCCATCGAGGGCGCCGTGGTGCACGAGCTGGTTTCGCTGGAAACGCACCTGTACGCGTCCGACCGCTACATAGAACGTCATGGCACCCCGCAGACGCCCGCCGACCTCGCCCAGCACCAGTGCCTGCGCACGACCATCGACGAGGAACATTCGTACTGGACGCTGAATAACGGCGCGATCTCGCAACGCGTTGCCGTGCACGGTCACCTGGCCGCCAACAACATGAGCATCGCGGGCACGCTGGCCGGCCTGGACCTGGCCATCACGCGCATGCCGCATTGCCTGGCGCTGGAACCGATCATCCAGCGCAACTCGCTGCGCCGCGTGCTGCCGGGCTGGTCCGTTGACCCGATCTCGATCTACGTGGTGTACCCGTCCAGCATCCAGCCGGCCAAGACGCGCGCGTTCATGGATTTCATCCGTCCCAAGCTCGGGCCCCCGCCGGCCTGACGCTGACGAAAAAAAACCGCAGGGCTCGCGCCTTGCGGTTTTTTTATCGATCAGGCCAGGCGGGTCCGAAGACCCTGCCAGCCGCACGCATCAATTAGACGCGCTTGATCTTTTCCAGCATCTTGAAAACACCCTTGGGCGACTTGACGAACAAGCGCTTGAAAGCCTTGCCCAGGCAACGACGTTCCAGGGTGTTACGACGCACGCGTTTGCGTTCAGCCATGTTGATTTCTCCTGTTGAATTTGCGGAAAGTGGCCCGCACAACCGGAAACCGGACTGGCGGAAAAAATTCGGATAACTTGGCATTTTAGCCTGAAATCCGAATCGGACGCCAACGGCCCGGTTTTAGGGGTTAATCCGGTGCTTGCCGGCGGCACGAAACAACCAGGGACGCATGCGTCGGCGGCGCCCCGTGTGCGTGCGCGACACCGCGGAATTGCTGCCCCGCGCCCGAATCAGCCCGACGTTTCCTTCAGCCGTTCCCACACCTGCTCCGCCCGAGGCAGCGGATCGACCGCGCCGTAGCCCAGCGTGGACAACGCCGCCGCCGCGTTGGCATAGCGCACGGCGTCTTCCCACGAATCGCCCTGGCAACGGCGCGCCAGCAGGCTGCCAGCAAAGCAGTCACCCGCGCCGGTCGCGTCCACCGCTTGCACGCGCAGCGCCGGCATCGCCGTGCGGGTGCGGCCGTCGTCGATGATGGAGCCGTCCTTGCCCAGTTTCAGCACCACCACGCCTGGCGCGCCGCCGTCGCGGATCCAGTCCAGCGTGCGCTCGGGATCGTCGTTGCCGGTCAGGTGCTGCATGTCGTCCATGCTCGGCAAAAACACGTCCGCCGCGCGCATGGCCTCGCGCAGGATGGCGCGGGCACGATCCACGGGCCACAGGCGCAGCCGCAGGTTCGAATCCAGGCTGACCTGCGCGCCGGCGGCATGCGCGCGCTCGATGGCGGCGAAGACCGTGTCGCAGGCGGTGGTGCTGATGGCCATGCTGATGCCCGACACGTGCAGAAACCGCGCGCGTTCGATCAGGCCCGCGTCCAGACTGACGGGCGTCATCAGGCTGGCGGCCGACCCGCGCCGCAGATAGCTGAACGCGTGGCCGTCCGGTCCGTGCTGCACGAAATACAGGCCGGTGTGCGCGTCGTTGTCGACCTCTACGCCAGAGGTGTCGACGCCCTCGGCCTGCCACAAGTCCAGGAACTGTTTGCCGAAGGCGTCGTTGCCGACCCGGGTCAGATACGCGCAGCGCGCGCCCTGGCGGGCCGCCGCGATCACCGCGTTGGAGGTGTCGCCGCCGAATCCCTGCAGGTATTGCCGCTGGCCTTCGTGCGTCTGGTTCAGCTCGACCAGCGGCTCGCCCAGCGCCACGATGTCGAAATCAGCCATGGGCAGCCTCGCGGGTCCGGGTGATCTGCGCCACCAGCGCGGCGGTGTCGCGCGACGCAAAGGCGGCCTTGTCGTAGAGATTGCTGCCGATGCCGACCAGGCCGGCGCCGGCCGCGAAGTACGTGCCCATGTTTTCCTGCGTGACGCCGCCCGTGGGGCAGAAAATCGTGTCCGGGTACACCGACTTCAGCGCGGCCAGATGCTTGGGGCCGCCGGTGTCTGCCGGGAACACCTTCACCACGTCCACGCCGGCTCGGCGCGCGGCCAGGACTTCGGTCGGGGTGAACGCGCCCAGCATGCACAGCGCGTCGGCGGCGTGGGCCATGTCCACGATCTCGTGGGCCAGCGCGGGCGACACCAGGAAGTCCGCGCCCGCCACCAGCGCTTCGCGCGCCTGCGATTCGTCCAGCACGGTGCCCACGCCCAGCAGCAGGCTGGCGCCGTGCTTGTCGCGCAGCGCGCGCACGAGGTCGGTGACGTTCGGGATGGTCCACGTGAGTTCCAGCGTGGTGCAGCCGGCCGACACCGCGACTTCCGCGGCATAGGCCGCGGCGGCCGCATCGGTGTAGCGCAGCACGGGCACGACGCGGGCGGCCAGCAGGGCGGCAAGCTTGGAGGCGGTGGGAGCAGCGGTTGCGGTCATGGATTTCCTCTGGGCTGACGGTCAGGCGCCGCCGGACGATACCGGCAGGACGGCGAGTTTGGCCGCGGCGGCGTCACGCAGCCGCAGCAAGGGTTCGATATAGGCGGACTGCGGATCGCCGCGGCGCCGGAATAGCAAGGTGCTGACGCTGACGCCTGCAACGGGACGCCCTGCCCCGTCGCACAGCGCGACGCCGTAGCAGACGATGCCGGGTTCGTTTTCCTCGTTGTCGACAGCGTATCCCTGCTGGGCCGCCACGCCCAGCGCCTCGCGCAGCGCGGGCAGGCTAGTCAACGTGGCGGGCAGCCGGGCCGGCATGGGCAGCGCGTGCAGCAGACGCTCGCGCGCCGGTTCGTCCAGCGCGGCCAGATACGCCTTGCCCACGGCGCTGGAATGCAACGCGACGGACGCGCCCACGCGCGACACCATGCGTACGGGGCCGGGGCTTTCCAGTTTGTCGATGTAGATCATTTCGTGGCCGGCGGGCACGGCCAGGTGGACCGTTTCGCCGGTCTGGTCGCGCAGCGCCTGCAGTTCGGGCGCCAGCGCGGCCCGCAGATCGAACTGGGACCACGCCTTGCTGGCCAGCGACATCAGCCGCGGACCCAAGCGATACGCACCGGCGGATTCCATGACCATGCCCTGTTCGGCGAGCGCCGCCAGGATGCGGTAGACGGTGGGACGGGGATAGCCGCAGTCGCGGGCAAGCACGGCGGCGGTTGGCGGCTGCGGCGCGTCAGCCACGGCCTGCAGCACCGCCATGAATTTTCCGAATGCCGCCGCACCCGCGACCTTGGATTCCTGCACTCATGTCCCCAAATAAAGGCTTATGGCCCAATCAGATGCGCAACGCGGCCAGCGCGAGTTTCAGACGAATCTGCGATACTGTTTATTTGTACAGCTACCGAAGCGCCGTTTGTCCACATTATGGACATGCGCCTCACAATATAGTCAATTATTCCATATCGACGCGCCCGGAACCAGCGATGGCTCACCGCGCCGGCATGCTCCTTCCCTCAGGCTACGATACCGTCCATGAGCTCCCATATCCGCATCGTTGGCGCCCGCCAGAACAATCTCAAAAACCTGGACCTGACCATCGCCACCGGCGAATTGGTCGTCGTCACCGGTGTTTCGGGGTCCGGCAAAAGTTCGCTGGCCTTCGACACGCTGTACGCCGAGGGACAGCGGCGCTACGTGGAAACCTTCTCGCCCTATGCGCGCCAGTTCCTGGACCGCATGGACAAGCCGCAGGTGGACCGCATCGAGGGCATCCTGCCGGCCATCGCCATCGACCAGACCAATCCGGTGCGCAGCTCGCGCAGCACGGTCGGCACGATGACCGAGCTGAACGATCACCTGAAACTGCTGTTCGCGCGTGGCGCCAAGCTTTATTGCCGCGGCTGCGGCAAGCTGGTGCGGCGCGATACGCCGGAATCCGTCTACCACTCGCTGGCCGAGCGCGCCGCCACCGCGGGCGACCCGCGCCTGGTCGTGACGTTCCCGATCGCCGTGCCGGCCAACTTTACCGAAGACGAAGTCCGCGGCTTCCTTGAGCAGCAGGGCTACACCCGCGTGCACGCCGAGGAAACCGCCGTGCCCCGCGCCGCCCTCCCCGCCAAGGGCGCCAAGAAGGCCAAGGCCACGAAGACCGCCAAGGCCGCCACCGAGGAACGCCGCATCCTGCACGTCATCCAGGATCGCTTCCGCTTCGCCGGCACCGAGCGTGAACGCATCATGGAAGCGCTGGACACCGCGTTGCGCATGGGCGCCGGCCACATCGCCGTCTACGCCGTGGACGCCGACGGCGGCAACGCGCACATCTGGAAGTACAGCGACCGGCTGCACTGCGCCGATTGCGACATCGAATACACCGACCCGCTGCCCAGCAGCTTCTCGTTCAATTCGCCTCTGGGCGCCTGCGAGGCCTGCCGCGGCTTCGGCCGCGTGATCGGCATCGACTTCGGCCTGGTCATTCCCGACGAGAAAAAAACCCTGCTCGAAGGCGCCATCAAGCCGTGGACCACGCCGTCCTACAAGGAATGCCAGGACGACCTGCAGAAGTATGCCCCGCGCGCGGGCGTGCCGCTGGGCGTGCCCTGGAAGGACATGAGCGACGAGCACAAGCGCTGGGTGCTGTACGGCACGCCCGACTGGAAGGGCGGCAACGACGCCTGGAAGCATCAGTGGTACGGCGTGCAGCGCTTCTTCGACTGGCTGGAGACCAAGGCCTACAAGATGCACGTGCGCGTGCTGCTGTCCAAGTACCGCAGCTACACGCCCTGCCCCACCTGCAACGGCGCGCGCCTCAAGCCCGACGCTCTGCTCTGGCGCCTGGGCAACAAGGATGAAGCCGATGCCGTGCTGCCGCCGGAAGACGGCCGCTACAAGCGCTTCATGCCCGTCGGCACCACCTGGAGCCGCGAACAGCTCAATGGCCTGGACGGGCTGTGCCTGCATGACGTGATGCTGCTGCCGATCGAGCGCGTGCGCAAATTCTTCGACACGCTGTCGTTCTCGGGCGCGCTGGACGCCGCCACCGACCTGCTGATGACCGAAGTGCGCGCGCGCCTGAAGTTCCTGTGCGACGTGGGCCTGGGCTATCTGACGCTGGACCGCCAGAGCCGCACGCTGTCGGGCGGCGAGGTCCAGCGGATCAACCTGACCACCGCGCTGGGCACGTCGCTGGTGAACACGCTGTTCGTGCTGGACGAGCCCTCCATCGGCCTGCACCCGCGCGACATGCACCGCGTCGTCGAAGTCATGCACCGCCTGCGCAACGCCGGCAACACGCTGGTGGTCGTGGAACATGATCCGCAGGTCATGGTGGCCGCGGACCGCATCATCGACATCGGCCCCGGTCCCGGCGAACGCGGCGGCCGCATCGTCTTTGACGGCACGCCCGCGCAACTGCGCGCCGCGCCCTCGCTGACTGGCGACTATCTCGGCGGCCGCCTGCGCGTGGAAGCGCCGCGTCCGATGCCGGTGGCGGCCAACACGCCGCGTCTGCTGCTGGAAGGCGTCAACGCGCACAACCTGAAGAACGTCTCGGTCGAGCTGCCGCTGGGCCGCCTGGTCTGCGTGACCGGCGTGTCCGGTTCCGGCAAATCCACGCTGGTGCAGGACGTGCTGTACCCAGCGCTGCTCAAGCAGAAGGGCAAGCCGTCGGAAGCGCCGGGCGCCTTCGACCGCCTGCTCGGCGCCGAGCAGATCGCCGACGTCGTCATGGTGGACCAGACCCCCATCGGCAAGACCGCGCGCTCCAATCCGGCCAGCTACGTCGGTGCGTTCGACGCGATCCGAAAGCTGTTTGCCCAGGCCCCGCTGGCGCGCGAACGCGCCTACACGGCCGGCACGTTCAGCTTCAACGGTGGCGACGGCCGCTGCCCGACCTGCGGCGGCACCGGCTTCGAACACGTTGAAATGCAGTTCCTGTCCGACGTGTACCTGCGCTGCCCCGTTTGCGACGGCAAGCGCTTCCGCCCCGAAGTGCTGGAAGTGCGCGTCGAGCACCTGGGCAAGAGCGCCTCGATCGACGAGGTGCTGGAAATGACCGTCAGCGAAGCGCTGGACTTCTTCAAGGGCCTGCGCGACGTGCAGACCGGTCTTGCGCCGCTGGCCGACGTGGGCCTGGAGTACGTACGGCTGGGGCAACCCGTGCCCACGCTGTCGGGCGGCGAGGCGCAGCGCCTGAAGCTGGCCGGCCACCTGGCCGAGGCCGCGCGCAGCGGCATCTCCACCGCCAAGGTCGCCAAGAAGGGCAGCCTGTTCCTGTTCGACGAGCCCACCACCGGCCTGCACTTCGACGACGTCGCGCGCCTGATGCGCGCCTTCCGCAAGCTGCTGGCCGCCGGCCACACGCTGCTCGTCATCGAACACAACCTGGACGTCATCCGCGCGGCGGACTGGCTGATCGACCTGGGTCCGGAAGGCGGCGACGCCGGCGGCCTGGTCCTCGGCACGGGCACGCCGCAGGACCTGATGGACAACCCCAAGTCGCACACGGGCGCCGCGCTGCGCGACTACGAAGTCAGCATCCTGCCGGCCGACGCCGTGGCGGGCGGTGTGGCCGACGTGGTGGTCAGCAGCGACGCCGACGCCCAGGAGGCCGAGCAGGCCGGCCTGACCGCGCGCATCGCCGAACCGCAAGCCGAGTACGGCGCGGGCGTGGGCACGCCGCTGCAATCCTTGGTGCGCGAGCGCCGCCAGGGCAGCATGGCCATCGAAATCCGCAACGCGCGCGAACACAACCTGAAGAACATCAGCGTCGAGATCCCCCACGACAAGTTCACCGTCATCACGGGCGTGTCGGGGTCGGGCAAATCCACGCTGGCCTTCGACATCCTGTTCAACGAGGGCCAGCGCCGCTATCTGGAATCGCTGAACGCCTACGCGCGCGCCATCGTGCAGCCCGCCGGCAAGCCGGACGTGGACGCCATTTTCGGCATCCCGCCCACCGTGGCGATCGAACAGCGCACCAGCCGCGGCGGCCGCAAGTCCACCGTGGCCACGATGACGGAAATCCATCATTTCCTGCGCCTGCTGTACGTGAAGCTGGGCACGCAATACTGCCCGGACTGCAACGTCGCGGTCGAACCGCAGAACACCGACCAGATCGTGGCGCGCCTCTTGCGCGAGCACAAGGGCGAGCACATCGGTCTGCTGGCGCCGCTGGTCACCGCGCGCAAGGGCTATTACACGGACCTGGCCAAATGGGCCGGTTCCAAGGGCCATTCGCATCTGCGCGTGGACGGCGAATTCATCCCCGTGGCGCCGTGGCCACGACTGGACCGCTACAAGGAACACACCATCGAGCTGCCGGTGGCGGACGTGGTGGTGGACCCGGCCAACGAGGCCGACCTGCGCGCGGCCGTCAAGAGCGCGCTGGAGAACGGCCAGGGCGTGATGTCGGTGGTGTGGCCGGTCAACAAGCTGCACGAGGCGCTGAACAGCGAATTGCAGCAGCAGCATTTCTCGGTCAAGCGCGCGTGCCCGTCCTGCGGCACCAGCTTCCCCGAACCCGATCCGCGCCTGTTCTCGTACAACTCCAAGCATGGCTGGTGCACGGGCTGCTACGGCACGGGTCTGCAATTGCAGGGCTTTGACGAAGAACAGACCGGCGAGGAAACCGCCTGGAACGC
>CBHWAL010000061.1:0-13103 GCA_966111495.1 uncultured Achromobacter sp.
ACGAAGCTGTTGCAGGATGAGTGCGCGCGCCTCGGCAAGCATGGCGGCGTTTACGTCATGAAGCCTCACCTCCCAGCCCATGCGCGCAAAGACGATGGCCCACCCCTGCCCGATCAGCCCCGTCCCGATGATGGCGGCACGCCGCGGCGTGATGTCCGCGCCCATCAGTAGAGCTTCTGCGTAAAGCCGTCCACGACGATGGCCTGGCCGGTGACACTGCGCGCCGCTTCGCTGGCGTTGAACAGCACCATGTTGGCGATGTCGCGCGCGGTGACCATGCGGCCCAGGACCGCCTGGTTTTCATACTGCGCGGCGATCTCTTCCACAGGCCGGCCCAGCGTATCGGCCTTGGCGGCGATCACGGCACGGATCCGGGGACCTTCGACCGCGCCGGGAAGAATGGCGTTGACGCGAATGCCATGACCGCCCAGTTCGATCGCGAGCGACTTGGTGAACCCGATCACCGCCCACTTGGATGCGGAATAGACCGACCGGCCGGCAAAGCCCAGATGCCCTGCCGCCGAAGACAGGTTGATCATCACGCCGGCCTTCGATTCCTTGAGCAGCGGAATCGCTTGGCGCGCGCACAGGAATTGGCCCGTGATGTTGACGGCGAGCGTGCGGTCCCAGTCAGTCTTGGAAAGCGTTTCGACGAAGCCCGTGGGCCCGGCGACGCCCGCGTTGTTGATCAGGATATCCAGGCCGCCGAGCGACTGGCGGACGGCGGCAAAAAGCTGCTCCACGCTGGCTTCGTCGGAAACGTCGGCCCGCGCCACGTGAACGCCGGGCAGTTCCGTGGGCACGGCAGCGAGCCGTGCCTCGTTGACGTCGCACACGAACACGGTAGCGCCCGCGTGGTGAAAAACTTTGGCCATCTCCAGGCCGAGTCCGTCTGCGCCGGCCGTGATGAGCACTTTCTTGCCGGTGAAATCCACTTCCTCGAACATGCGCTTGTCTCCTAGGATGCTTCTTATAAGTGCGGATCATCATATACGATATATGATAAAACCGGCTATCCTGTGATCCGTCATCCAACCACAGCGTCGTCCAAAAAGCGTCGTTCACCTGGCGGAATTATTTGTGCATTTTCCCTTAGCATCGGCCGCTGAGGCTTTATTCATGCGGTTTCAGGGAATTCCCTGATTCGGCATGCAGCGACCGCAACTAGAATCCAAGGCGAGGGTTTCTCGCCCCGCCGGCACATATATCATATATAGCAAAAGACGGACGGAACTTAGTATCCAGTCCGCATTCCATACCGACAAAGGAGCGTAGACAGTGTTCAAGTTCAACAAAATTGTTTTGGCGCTGGGTGTGTGCGGCGCGCTGGCAAGCGGCACCGCAGCAGCCGACATGAAGGTGGGCGCCCTCTTCCCTTTCAGCGGCGCGCTCGCGCTGCTTGGACAGGAAAGCTATCGCGGTCTGGAATTGGCCGTTAACGAGATCAACGCCGCAGGTGGGATCAACGGCGAGAAGATCGAAATCATCAAGGCCGACGCTGTCGACCCGACCCAGGCGGTATCCGAGACCAAGCGCCTGATCTCGGCCAACGTGGTCGGGGTGTTCGGTAGCTACGCGTCCGGCATTTCGTATGCGGCCTCACCCGTGACGGAGCTGGCGGGCGTGCCCTACTTCGAGTTGGGCGCCACCGCGCACAAGATCACCACGCGCAACTACAAGTACCTGTTCCGCAGCAACCCCAACACCGCGCTGTACGGCGTGTCGGTGGTGAACGCGTTGCATGACACCATCGCGCCGGGCATGGGTCTGAATCCGAAGGACATCAAGATCGGCATCATCCACGAAGACGGCCCGTATGGCACCGACGTGGCGGCCACCGAAAAGAAGCGCGCGCAGGAACTTGGCTACAACGTGGTGGAGGTTCTGCCCTACTCGGCCAAGACCGTCGACCTGTCGTCGCTGATCCTGCGCCTGAAGGGCGCGAAGGCCGACGTGGTGTTGCAGACGGCCTACCAGAACGACGCCATTCTGTTCTTCAGCCAGGCGCGCGCGGCGGCCTTCAAACCCAAGGTCGTGATCGGCGCGGGCGGCGGTTACTCGCTGGCCGACACCGCCAAGGCCGTGGGCGCCGACATGAACGGCGTGTTCGACCTGGACTTCCCGCAATCGTCCATCAATCCGGCCGGCGCGCCGGGCCTGGACAAGTTCCTCGACGCCTACAAGTCCACCTACAAGAGCGATCCGCAATCCGGCCACAGCCTGACCAACTACGTGGGCGCCAAGGCATTCTTTGAAGCCATCGGCAACGCCAAGTCCACGGACAAGGACAAGATCCGCGCCGCGGTGCTGGCTTACAAGAAACCGGCCGGCCAGACGGCCAACGGCTGGGGCTTTGACTTCGGCGAAGACGGTCAGAACAACGCCTCGACCTTCTACGTGATGCAGTGGCAAGACGGCAAGCTCGTCACCATCGGCCCTGAAAACCTCGCTCTCGGCAAGCCTATCTTCAAGAAATAGAGCGCGATGCCAGCGGCCGGGCGCCGGGGCCTTTCGCTCCCGGTGCGCTGCCGGTCATACCCGGGGCCTGAGCGCCCCGCCCCTGGACGCTGCGGGACAGGGACGGGGCGCTGCCCGCACTTAGAGGTTGCACAATGGAATTATTCATTCAACTGGTCATCAATGGCCTGTTGCTGGGCGGCGCATACACGATCATCAGCCTGGGGCTGACGCTCATCTTCGGTGTCGTGCGCGTCGTGAACTTCGCGCATGGCGAGTTCCTGATGATCGGCATGTACATGGTCTATCTGATCGCGGCGCAGTTCGGCGTCCACCCCTACGCGGGTCTGATTCCGGTCGCCGTCATTCTGTTCGCGCTGGGTGCGCTGACGCAGAAGGGCATCATCCAGCCGCTGCTTCATGCTGATCAACACATCCAGATCTTCGCCACGGTGGGCGTGTCCACCATCCTGCTGAACCTGGCGCTGGTGATCTTTGGCGCCAACGTCTATCGCGCGCCGGTCGAACTGGGCACCAATGCGATCGAAGTCGGTCCGTTCTCGATGGTCACGGGCCAGCTCGTCACGTTTGTCATCGGCCTGACGCTGGCCGTGCTGCTGCACCTGTTCATGCACCGCACCTACCTGGGCCGCGCGCTGCGGGCCGTGGCGCAGCACCGCTACGCCGCCACGCTGATGGGCGTGAACGTCAACAACGTCTACGCCATCGCCTTCGGGCTGGGCACGGCGTTCGTCGGCATCGCCGCGGGTTTGCTGGCGCCTCAGTACCCGGTGTTCCCAACGGTAGGCACCTACTTCGTGCTGACCGCGTTCGTGATCGTGGTGCTGGGCGGCCTGGGCAGCCTGTATGGCGCCGTCGCCGGCTCCATGATCATCGGCATCGTCGACACGCTGGCGGGGTTCTACATCGCGCCCGACCTGAAGGAGGTCGTCTATTTCGGGATCTTCCTCTTGATCCTTGTCCTGAAGCCGAACGGTCTGTTCGGTGTCGGTACAGAGTGACCAGAACAACAAGGAGCAAGACGTGTTTCCCGACTTTCGACACCCCAAAGCCTACGTCAGCCTCATCCTGCTGATCACGATGTTCCTCGTGCCCGTCGTCATGGGCACGCCCTTCTGGACCAACCTTTTCGTCCTGTTGTTCGTGTTTTCCGCGCTGTCGGTCGCCTGGAACATCGTGGGCGGCTATGCCGGCCAGTTGTCCCTTGGCCACGCGGTGTTCTATGGCATCGGCGGCTACACCGCCACCCTGCTGACGCAGAACTTCGGCATCTCGCCATGGATCGGCATGTTCGCGGGCGCGGCCATTTCCGCGGCCGTCGCCATCCTGATCAGCTACCCCACGTTGCGCCTGCGCGGGCCCTTCTTTGCGCTGGCGACCATCGCCATCCTGGAAGTGGTGCGCCTCCTGGTCATCCACGAGGAAAGCTGGACCGGCGGTTCAAGCGGCATCAGCCTGCCCTTGAACATCGGCTGGGCGTGGATCGTGTTCCGCGAGAAGATCAACTACGTCATCATCGCGTTCGGTTTGTTTGTGCTGGTGACGTGGGTCTCGTGGTACATCCGCAAGTCGCGCATCGGGCACTACCTGATCGCGATCCGCGAACGCGAGGATGCCGCGCTGGCTGTGGGCATCCACACCGTGCGTGTGAAGATCATCGCCGCCGTGGTGTCCGCCATCCTGACCAGCATCATCGGCACGTTCCACATCACCTACCTGACCTTCGTCGATCCCATTTCCGCGTTTTCGCTGGAGCTGTCCATCCAGGTCGCGATGTTTGCGCTGATCGGCGGGTTGGGCACGGTATCGGGTCCGATCGCGGGCACCTTCCTGGTGCTGCCGATCGCGGAACTGGCGCGCGGCTGGCTCAGCAGCGTGGGCAATGGCATGCATGGGTTGATCTACGGCCTGATCTTGGTCGCGGTGGTGCTGACCATCCCGCGTGGTCTGGCGGGCGCGTTCGGGCCCTTCATCGAGCGCATGCTGGCGCGCCTGCCCTATCTGGGCACGCCGCCGGTCAAGCGCAAGCTGGCCGACGAGATCCGCATCCGCAACGCCACCCGCAACGAGCAGCCGGTCCTGAAGGCTGAGGGGCTGTTCAAGAGCTTCGGCGGCCTGCGCGCCACCAACGACGTATCGCTGACGCTCAACCAGCACGAGATCCTGGGCATGATCGGGCCCAACGGCGCGGGCAAAACCACGGTGTTCAACCTGCTGTCGGGATTCCTGTCGCCGGACAAAGGCGACATCACGATGCGCGATGAGCAAGGCAACTGGGTGACGTGCAAGACGCCCGACGCCTTTGCCCACAAGGGCCTTGGCCGCACGTTCCAGATCGCCAAGCCGTTCACGGGGCTGACGGTGCTGGAAAACATCATGCTGGGCGCGTTCATTCACACGTCGGACCGCGACGAAGCCGAGCAGATCGCGCTGAAGGTGGCCGAGCAGACCGACCTGGTGAAGTACCTGAACACCGAGGCGCGCAGCCTGACCGTGGGCGGCATGAAGCGTCTGGAGGTGGCGCGTGCGCTGGCGATCAAGCCGCGCATCCTGCTGCTGGATGAAGTGATGGCGGGCCTGAATCCCACGGACATCGAGAAATCCATTCAGATGATCCGGCGCATCCGCGATTCGGGCGTTTCGGTGCTGCTGATCGAACACATGATGCAGGCCACGATGGCGCTGTCCGACCGCATCATCGTCCTGAACGAAGGCGGCGTGCTGGTCAGCGGCGCCCCGAAGGACGTGGTCGAGAACCCGGCCGTCATCGAAGCCTATCTGGGCAAGGAGTATCAGGATGCTTAAGGTGTCGAA
Organism: uncultured Achromobacter sp.; assembly: GCA_966111495.1. Lineage (GTDB taxonomy): Bacteria > Pseudomonadota > Gammaproteobacteria > Burkholderiales > Burkholderiaceae_B > Achromobacter. Next base: position 5,293 of record CBHWAL010000061.1, read on the forward strand.
TCTGACGTCGGGTTATGGCAAGAGCCAGGTGCTCAACGGCCTGAATTTCGAGGTGAACGCGGGCGAGATCGTCACGCTGATCGGCGCCAACGGCGCGGGCAAGACGACCACGCTCAAGACGCTGTGCGGCGTGATCACCGCCACGCAGGGCAAGGTGGAATTCGAAGGCCAGGACCTCACGAACCGCGAACCCTACGACATCGTGGATGCCGGGATCACCATGATTCCCGAAGGGCGCCAGCTCTTTCCGCATTTCACCGTGCGGGACAACCTGCTCATGGGCTCTTACAAGCGGGCGGCGCGGCCGATTGTCGAACGCAAGCTCGACGAGGTGCTGCGCATCTTCCCGCGCGTGAAGGAGCGGTTGAGCCAGTACGCCGGATCGTTGTCGGGCGGCGAGCAGCAGATGGTGGCGATTGCGCGCGGCATGATGGCGGACCCGAAGCTGCTGGTCTTCGATGAGCCGTCGCTGGGGTTGTCACCGCTGCTGGTGCAGCAGATGTTCGACATCATCCGCGACGTCACCTCGCACGGCGTGACGGTGCTGCTGGTGGAGCAGAACGTGTTCCGCACGTTGCGGCTGGCGGATCGCGGCTACGTGCTGGAAAACGGCGCGATCGTGCGCACGGGCACGGGCGCCGAACTGCTCAGCGATCCTCACGTCAAGAAGGCCTATCTGGGCCACTGAAAACCAAGGACGAACGTCTCATGTCTTTACGCTGCACATTCATCGACCATGGCAAGGGCGGCACGCCCGATTGCATGCGCATCGCCGAACGCGACATGGAAGCGCCCACGGGCCGCCAGGTGCTGATCGAGGTGGCCTACGCGGGCGTCAACCGCCCGGACGTGCTGCAACGCTCGGGGTCCTATCCGCCGCCTCCGGGCGCCTCGCCCTATCTGGGCCTGGAAGTCTCCGGCACCATCGTGGCGGCCGGTCCCGACGTGCGGCACTGGAAGGTGGGCGACCAGGTCTGCGCACTGACGCCGGGCGGCGGCTACGCCCAGTATTGCCTGGCCGACGAACGCCATTGCCTGCCGGTGCCGCGTGGCCTGGATCTGCTGACCGCAGCGGCCATACCCGAAAACTACTTCACCGTCTGGACCAACGTGTTCGACCGCGCACGCCTGGCCGCGGGCCAACGGCTTCTGGTCCACGGCGGCTCCAGCGGTATCGGCTTGACGGCGATCCAGCTCGCGCGCGCATTCGGCGCGGAAGTCTGGACCACCGTCGGCAACGCAGAGAAGGCGGACGCCTGCCTGAAGGCCGGCGCGCATCATGCCGTGCAATACCGCGACGCGGACTTCGAGTCCGCCGTGCGCGAGGGCACCGGCAACGCCGGGGTCGATGTGATCCTGGACATGGTGGGCGGCGTCTACATCAACAAGAATCTGCGGCTGCTGGCCCTGAACGGGCGGCTGGTGCAGATTGCATTCCTGGAGGGCAGCAAGGCCGAGATCGACGCCCTGCCCATCATGACCAAGCGGCTGCAATTCACCGGCTCCACGCTGCGCCCGCGTTCCGACGAGGACAAGGGCGCCATCGCGCAATCGCTGGCGCAGAAGGTGCTGCCGCTGATGGAACAGGGACAGTGCCTGCCCTTGATCCACGAGGTCTTTCCGCTGGCCGAAGCGGCGCGCGCCCACACGCTGATGGAAAGCAGCAAGCACATCGGCAAGATCATGCTGCAGGTGCGGCCATGAGCGCGCGCTTTGCGGGCCAGACCGTCATCGTCACGGGCGCGGTGGGCGGCATCGGGTCGGCCATCGTCGAGGCGTTTCTGGCCGAAGGCGGTCGCGTGGGTCTCATCGACTTCAACGCGCAGGCCGGCCAGGCGTTTGAGAAGGAACTCCAGCAGCGCGGCCACGACGTGTGCTTCGTGCCCACCGATGTCGCGCATTTCGATCAGTGCCAGGCGGCCTATGACCACATCACGCGCGAGCTGGGCGCCGCGACCATCCTGGTCAACAACGTCGGCATCTCGCCCAAGACGAACGGACGCGCGCTGAAGGTCTGGGAAATGCCGCCCGCGGAGTGGAACAACGTCGTCGCGGTAAACCTGAACAGCGTGTTCTACATGACGCGCCTGGCCACGCCGCACATGGTGCAGGCGCGGCAGGGACGCGTCATCAATATGTCGTCGGTGGCCGGCCGGGCGTACTGCGATATCGTGGCGGCGCACTATGCGGCCACAAAAGCGGGGCTGATCGGGTTGACGCGGCACTGGGCAGCAGAGCTCGGCGAGCATCAGGTGACCGTGAATGCGCTGGCGCCGGGCCGGATCAGCACGCCCCTGCTGAAAAGCGTGCCGCAGGAGATCAACGATGCGGTGGCGGCCGTGACTGCGCTGCGGCGTCTGGGCACGCCCGAGGAAGTGGCGGACGCGTGCCTGTTCTTCGCGTCAGACCAGGCACGCTTCGTGACCGGACAGGTGTTGGACGTGGCCGGTGGCTGGTTGATGACCTAGCCCGTCAAACGTTCACAGATCAGGCCTGCACGCCCAATCGGTAAACCACTGTGTCCAGGCGGCTGACGCCGGCCGACTGGAATTTGGGTTCCTTGTCGAGGATGTCGCGGCGATCGATGATGACGGCGGGCGACACGCCTGAGAATATGGCCTGCACCTCGCTGTCGACCACGGAAAACGGAGGGCCGGCCATCTCTTCCTGCGGATAGTCCAGGGTGATGAGCAGGCCGCGATAGGACGGCGACAATTGCCCGTAAACGTGGCGCACGTAGTTTGCCCGCATCGCGTCCGGCAACGCGACAAGCGCCGCACGGTCATACACGCCGACGCAATGCGACAGCACCTGCGCATCCATCTTGAAGATGTCTCCGCAGACGATCTCGATGTTGCCAGCCACGTAATGCGTACCGTACGCGGAGTCATGCTTGACCGGCCGCAGTTCGTTTTCAGTAAAGAACTGCTCCACCGCAAGCTGCGATAGCTCGGCGCCAAGGACCTGATGGCCCTGCGCAGCCAACCAGACCATGTCCAGCGACTTGCCGCACAGCGGGACCAGCACCTTGCCGCCCTTGGGGACGTCAAGCGTTGGCCAATACTTTTGCAATAGCGGCGTGATCCGCGACTGATGAAAATGCGTGCGCCCTTCGCGCCACCGTTCCAGCCAGAATTCCGCGTCCATGACTTGTCTGCTCCTCCTATGAGTACGTGTCGCACCGTTCGGGCATTGTAGAGCCGGTCTGAAAAGTCGGGCGCGGCCGCCCTGCCAGTCCTTCACCCGTGAAGGTTCCGGTATCGTATGGGCCCGACATGACGTTCAGCGGCCCTTCTCATGCTTGCAGCGCTTCGCATCCGTCTCTTCTCATCGTTGCTTCTCGCCAGCGTTCTAGCGAGCCCGCCGGCCCATGCCCAGGACGCGTCGCAGTTGGACGACGCCTATCTCACGGCGCTGCGGACGGAGAACGACGCGCTACGTGCGCGCATTCAGCAGTGGCCCCCTGCCCTGCAGGCGCAAAACGCGCAAGTTTCCGCGGCACTGCGGGCTGGCGACCGCCTGGAGGCGCAGCGCATTGCCGAAGACATGGCGCGGCAGGAACCCGCCAACGCCGACATCAGGCTGTTCCTGGGAAAGCTGCAAGGTCAGCAAGGCAACATGGCGGCGGCCCTCGCACTGTTTGAGCAGTCGATCGCGCTGGATCCCGGCAACAGGTGGGCGTACGTCAACAAGGCAGGTGCGCAGGCCGAACGCGCGGACCTGCCCAACGCGCTAGCGACAACGCAGGCGCTGACCGCAAGATTTCCTGGCTGGAGCATTGGCTACAACCTGCAGGCGTCGCTGCTGGACTCAATGAACCGCCACGACGAAGCGCTGGACGCCTACGAAAAAGCGGTGCGCGCAAAGCCAACCAGCGCCCTGATTCTGACGAATCTGGGCAACCTTCAGCGCCGGCTCGGCCGCCTGGCCGACGCCCGGAAATCCTACGAGGCCGCGCTACGGGTGCAGCCCGGCTACGCATTCACCAAAACACAATTGGCAAGCCTGCCGCAATAGGGCCGTTGCGCCCGGAGACCCCATGAACCGTCGTCCCCTGCTGCTGATGCTGGGCAGCCTGATTGCCGCACCGCTTCGCGCGCTGGCCTCACCTGCCCGCGATGCCATCATCCGCCAAGTCTATGCGTCGCCGGACGCTGGCGTGTCCTACACCGCGCAACATGCGACATTGGTGCGCCTGCTGCGCGTGCAATGGATGCCCGTCGAATCCGGCGCACCCGGCATCGATTTCGAGCAGCCGCTGCTCGGCGGCGCCGATACGCTTGCCACGGCACGGGGCGCCCTGAAGACGACCGACGATGCACTGGCGATCCGGCGGCTGGCCGAAGTCTGCCGTCTGGTCCCGCGCTATGTGCATTCCATCGGCAGGCTGCCACCCGGCCGTTACGCGGTGCCAGCCGAAATGCGCGAAGCCTTCGACTTTCCGGAAAGCGGCGTGGACGCGCAGGGCATGTTCGATCTGCGCAAGGAGCATCTGGTCGTGCTGCGCGCCGCGGTCTGGCGCGAAGTGGATGATCAGGCGCTGGGCGCGGTTTTGCGCGAAGGGGACCGCTTCTGGCCCATGCCCTACATAGACGGCAAGCGTCCGTATGGGGACGCCAGCTACTACCAGATCGACATCGGCCGATTGCTGGGCGAACCGTATCCGCTGGATGCCAAAGGGTTCGCCATCACCGACCCCGCCAAGGACTCCCGCTTCGAACGCCTGCACTATGAAACGCTGGCGGCGCTGCAGGTATTCCTGAGCCATTCCGCGGCGGTCAAATCGAAGCGGTAAGGTGGGGCCGCCTAGGTGGGGCCGCCTAGGCGCGACCGTCTCTACGCGCGGTGCATGAAACTGCGGATGTCATCCAGGATCGGCACTGCTGCCAGCAGCATCAGCAACAACGCCAGCGGCCACGTCGAACCGAAACCGAAGTTGAAGAATGAATACGCGCCCGTCACGCCGCCCACGAAGAACAGCGTCACCATCAGGCTCAGCACGATGAGCTTGCCGCGGTCGGCCAGCACCCGCGGCATGGCCTGCGGGTCGCCTTTGGCGACGTTCCAGTAGAAGAGCTTGCCGAGCTCGATGCCGATGTCGGTCACCATGCCCGTCACATGCGTGGTGCGGATCTCAGACCGGGACACCTTGGTGATCATCGCGTTCTGCAGGCCCATGATGTAGCAGAGCAGCATCACCGTGCCGGGCACGTAGAACCAGCGCAAGGTCTCAAGGTTGGCGCCCAGCAGGCCGAAGATCAGCAGCAGCACGGCCTCCAGCAGCAGCGGCAACGCGTATTCGCTGGCGAGGTGCGATCTGCGCCCGAAGTTGATCAGGAAGGCGGAGCTGGCCGCCCCCGTCATGAACGACAACAGCGCCGCCAGACCTTGCAGCACCACGATCACTCCGCCGAGCGCCATGTGGTCGGCCATCATGGACACGATGCCGGACATATGGGAGGTGTACTGCTGGACCGCCAGGAAGCCGCCCGCGTTGACGGCGCCGGCGGTGAAGGTCAGCAGATAGGCAAGATGGCGGTTGGCTTGCGGGCTGCGGCTGACAGCGGTCAGCCGGCGCAGGTACGGGATGGTCACGCCTGTCCTTTCAAAACAAGAACGTGTTCACTGCGATTCGGAATGCCATTCTAGACGCGGTGATGCCGCGCCGATCACGGCCTTGAGACGGGATAGTAAACGCCGCCCAGCGCGCCGTTAAGGCCGCAATACGGCCGGCCGGCCGCGTCGGCGGCGCCCGCCGGCGGGGTTTCGGCCAGCACAAGGCCGTACCCCTTGCGCGACAACGTCAGTGACCAGCCCTCGGCATCGACCGTCTCGACAACCAGCGCATTGTTCTTGACTGCGCCCACGCCGCGGACATCGCACACCCAGCGGCCATTTTCGGGATGCGCCGCGGAGCCGTCGAACGCCAGGCTGCCATCCGGCTGCCGTTTGATCGAAATGCCGCCCGCAAGATTTTCCCAATCGCCTTCGAATCCCTGACGCCGCTTGAGCACCAGGGACGTCATGAAGGCGTCGCGATACTTCAACCGGTCGGCCAGCTCCTTTTGTGGCGTATCGCTGCCGGTCGGTGACGCGTAGGCCTCGTCCCGCACCTTGACGAACCAGCGCTGATCTTCCGTCAGCGCCTTGCCCGTCGCCGGGTCGAAGGTCATTCTGGCCTTGCTGAAGTGTCTTGCGATGCTGGCATCCTGTTCGGCCAGCCCGCCATCCGCGCAGATCGCCTTCTCGACCGCCGTCCGGGCTTTTGCGCAATCGAACGACGGCTTGTTTGCCGCCCAAGCCGCCGGACTGCAAAGCACGACACTCAGCACCATCCCGGCGGCTAGGCGACTCATAGCGAAAACGCCCGCAGGTTGGCGACACGCGCCGCCAGGCCGTCCGCGCCCAGGTAGTGCCCCAGCTTGCCCGCACGCACGCGCTTGAGGTCTTCCTGGTAACGCGTGGCCATGGAATCGCGCACCTCGGCGTACGCCTGGGAAATGCCTTCGCCGCAGGCGTTCGCAACGAGACGCGCCGCCTCGGGGGATCCGCACGCGACGCAGCGCGCGACGCCCAGCGCATCGGCTTCGGCGCCGCGTGCCAGCAGCGCGGCGACCAGTGCGGCGGGCGGTTCGCGATCGAAGCGGTGAATGGCGGTGGGGCTGACCGGCGCGCCCGCATCCAGCAGCGCCTGCGCCGCCGCATGCGCGTGCTGCATCAAGGCCACGTCCAGCGCCTGGGCGCTGCCGCGCAGCGGCGCATCAAAACGCACCCCCAGCGCCGCCAGGCGCCGCACGAGGGCCGCATCGTCGTGCGATAACGCGTGCTGCAAAGCCAGCGCGGCCAGGCCAGGCTTGGCGGCCAGCGTGCCGTCCTCGAGCGGGCCCCGCCAGTCCAACAGCGCATGCCGGTAAAAGGCGGCGACGCGGTCCGCCAGCGACTGCGGCATGCCGTGATCCGACACGCGCTCATCCAGATATTCCAGCACGCGCAGGCCGGTACTTTCCTCGTCTTCCTCGGGATCGGTTTCCAGGCACAGCGCGGCAAACGCGGCATGCAGGTCCGGCGCGATGGTCGCGATGCCGTCCTGCTGCAAGGCGTGCGTCCAGCCGGGCAAACCCTGCTTCCACGCGACCACGCTGCCTGCGCGCGGCCCAGGTTCGACCGCGACGTAGATGCGGTCGCAGTATTCGAAGCCGCCTATCGGCAGATAGCGCAGCTTTCCGTTCCACGTCGCGCCGTCCTCGGCCGTGGCTTCCTCGGCGCACTCCTGCTCGTGCTCGATCCAACCTTGCAGGTCGCGGTACTGGTCGCTGCCGTCGTAGAACAGCTCGGACCAGCTCAGGGCCTCTTCGTTGCCGTCCATCTGCGCGCGCAGATCGTAGGCCAGCTCGCCGCCGGCGGTCAGCCGCCACAGGTCGAGCAGCGCCGGCGGAAGCGGCCCCTCGCAAACGGCCTGGATTTCCGCAATACGGGCGTCGGACATCGGCGGCTGCACATCGATCAGCAGGCGGTCCGCAAACACCGCAATGCCGTGCTCACGCAACGCCAGCAGTTCGCCGGACGTAAAAAACTCGGTCATGTGGATACTTCAAGGATGGAGACCGGTGCGATTTTACTAGCCGGGGGTGAAGAGCCACCGCCCTAAGATGGCCGACCGCCGTTGATGTACGGAGTTTGCCCTTGGCCTTCCACACGAGAAAGCACGACGTCTAGCGGATGCGGACCGGCGCTGGCTCGCCGGTCCATCCTTGATCGCGCGTCGCGTCAGGCCGCGCCCGAATCGCGCAACTGCTGACGCCGGTACTCAC